>USOK01000007.1 GCA_900556295.1 uncultured bacterium
TATTTATGTGGAATTAATTCTTCTGCATCTTTTTCAAAAGCTTTTTCTGCATCTTTCTTTAGTTGTTCTCTTGTTTTAACATCAAGATTAATTGTGTCAACAGCATCTGAGAAAACATAGTTCCTATGTGCTTCGTTTTCATATTCTAAACCTATTCTATTGCTTGCTTTGAAAGAAGTTTCTTTTTGTTTGTTTCCCTCTTTTACTTTTGAAAACAAGTCTTTTATATCTTGTCCAAATTTCTTCCAAGAGAAGTTTTTTATGTATTGACCAATTTCTTTGCGGTAAATGGCGCCGGTAACTACGGCTGCTGTTGCAAGACCTACACCAATTACTTTTGCGGTTTTGTGATCTTTTTTGAATTCAAAATCTTGACCGGCTTCAATTTTGTCGGCATTTTTGATTAATTGCTTTTTAAATTGATCTTGTGATAAAGTTTTAACTTTTCCACGAGTATTAGTTACTTGGACTTTGCCATTAGTTGTCATTTCAACTGTGTTTCCGCCTATTGAAAGAGCTGGACCGATTGTCATATTATTTGCCATAGTTTGAACCTTTCAAATTTTCACACTGCTTGGTTTAATGAAAACACGTAAAATAAAAAAATGCTAGTTTTTTACTAAATGTTAACAATAATTTACATGTATTTTAACGAAACGTAACAGGTTTTTTCAATATAGACATGTTTATAATATAATATTGCTTGAGGTATTATACATTGAAACATTCGAAATTAACAGCCCTAATATTTATAGCACTTGTTTTAGGTGTTGTCGTAGGACATTTTGCTCCTGATTTTGCAGTAAAAATGAAGCCGTTTGCGGTAATCTTTTTAAGAATGGTCAAAATGATTATTGCTCCGTTGTTATTCGCAACTTTGGTTGTCGGGATTGCAGGTCACGGCGATGCTAAAAGTCTTGGTAAAATTGGACTTAAAACAATTGTTTATTTTGAAATAGTAACTACTTTGGCATTAATAATTGGGCTTACTGCCGCTAATATTTTCAAACCTGGGATTGGTTTTGTAACAAGTAATTCTATTCACGCAATTCACATGCAAGAAGCCGGACTTATGGCTGCCACCCAAGCGCACACGTCGATTAGTGAAATGGTTACGAGTATTTTTCCGACGAGTATAATTGATGCGATGGCGCAAGGAAATCTATTGCAAATTGTAGTATTTTCGATATTTTTTGCGTTGGCAATGGTTGCGGTTGGAAAGAGTGCAAAACCTGTTATTGATATACTAAATTCCGTTTCGCAAATTATGTTTAAGTTTACGGAATATGTTATGTATTTTGCGCCACTTGGTATTTTTGGGGCAATCGCTTCTACTATCGGCGCAAATGGCTTAGCTGTTTTGAAGAATTATTTCAAGGTTATTGGTGCGATGTATGTAGCACTTGCAGTATTCGTGTTAATGGTTTTGTTTATTGCTTGTAAAATAGTTAAAATATCTTTAAGAGATTTATTAAGAGCGGTGCAAGAACCGGCTTTGTTAGCGTTTACAACCGCAAGTTCGGAAGCTGCTTTCCCAAAAGCTATGGAAATTATGGAGCGCTTCGGTGTTCCGAAAAATATTGTTGGCTTTGTAATGCCGACCGGGTATACATTTAATCTTGATGGAAGTACGATTTATCTTGCAATGGGTGTTTTATTTTCTTCGCAAATTGTTGGAATTAACTTAGATATAAATCAACAAATCATAATCATGATAGCTTTAATGCTTACAAGTAAGGGAATTGCAGGAGCTCCAAGGGTTGCTTTGATTGTTCTTGCAGGAACTTTGGCAAGTTTCAATATCCCAATTTTAGGTGTTGCAATTCTTTTGGGTATTGACCAAATTCTAGATATGGGTAGAACAACGATTAATCTTGTTGGTAATTGTGTTGCAACAGTTGTTATTGCAAGATGGGAAAAAGCTTTTGATTACGATAAAATGAAAGAATTTGTAAGACAATCTAAAGAGGAAAGTCTTGGGCACGATATACAACAAACAATAGAACAAATAAAAGAAGGATAGAAAGAATATGAGTAACGAAACAGGTACAAAAAAAGAGTACAAAGAAACTTTAAATTTGCCTCAAACAACTTTAGCAATGAGAGCAAATGCAACTGTTAGAGAACTTGAAATTCAAAAATTCTGGGCAGAACATGATATTTATAACAAAATTATTAACAACCGTGACAAAGCAAACAAGTTTATTTTGCATGATGGTCCTCCATATTTGAGTTCTGAAAAAATTCACGTTGGTACAGCTCTTAACAAAATCCTTAAAGATATTTTGTTGAAATACAAAGCTCAAGCAGGTTATTACACTCCTTATGTTCCGGGGTATGACGGGCATGGTTTGCCGATTGAAAACAAAGTAGTAAAAAATATTAAAGGTGGCAGAAGCGCTGTAACTCCTTATGAATTGCGTCAAAAATGTCGTGAATATGCTCTAAACAGCTTGAAAGGCCAAGAAAGTGAGTTCAAACGCCTTGGTGTTTTAGGCGACTGGGGAAATCCTTATTTGACTATTAAGCCTGAATTTGAAGCAGAACAGGTTCGAGTTTTCGGTGATATGTATAAAAAAGGTTATATAGAAAAAGGGTTGAAACCTGTTTATTGGTGTGCATCTTGCGAAACAGCACTTGCAGAAGCTGAAGTTGAATATGCTGATGTAACATCAACTTCAATTTACGTAAGATTTAAGTTTGATGAAGAAAGTACTGCAAAACTTAAAAAACTTAGCTACTTAGCTGCTTCGCCTCTTAGCAGCGTTTATGCCATTATTTGGACAACAACACCTTGGACAATTCCTTCAAATATGGCGATCAGTATGCACCCTAAATTTGAATATACTTTCTTTGAACACGAAGGTGATATTTACGTAGTTGCACAAGGTTTGTTGGCAAGCTTTTTGGCTGATGTTGAGTGGGACGAAAAAGATATTAAAGTCTTGGGCTCTTGCGTTGGACAGGATTTGGAACTTTTGAAAACTCAACACCCGCTTGTAGATAGAAAATCCCCTATTATTTTGGGAGAACACGTTACTCTTGATGCAGGTACCGGTTCAGTTCATACAGCCCCAGGACACGGTCTTGAAGACTATGAAGTCGGTTGCAAGTATGGTATTGAAGTGTTTTCTCCTTTGGATAGCCGCGGTGTTTGGACTGATGCGGTTAAGGATAAGGATTTAGAAGGACTTCCTTATTACAAAGGAAATTCTGTTGTAATTGAAAAATTGAAGGCTTGCGGAGCTTTGTTGAAGGCGCAAGATATTAACCACAGTTACCCGCACTGCTGGAGATGTAAACACCCTGTAATTTACAGAGCTACACCGCAATGGTTTGTAAAAGTTGACAAATTCAGAGATCAAGCTTTGGAAGCTATCAAGGGCGTAAAATGGATTCCAGCCGGTGGCGAAGCTCGAATTTCTAACATGGTTGCAGGTCGTACAGACTGGTGTATTTCTCGTCAAAGAGCTTGGGGCGTGCCAATTCCTGTATTCTATTGCGAGGAATGCGGAGAGGTTGTAGTTACAGATGAAACGGTTGAAAATGTAGCTAAAATATTTGAAAAAGAAAGTTCTGATGCGTGGGTAAAATATTCTGCTAATGAATTGTTGCCGGAAGGCTTTAAATGTCCTAAATGCGGCAAAACTCACTGCTTCAAAAAAGAAAACGACATTATGGACGTTTGGTTTGACTCAGGTGTAACTTGGCGTGCAGTAGTTGAAAAACGTTCAGAAGTATTAGGCCACACGCCTGTTGAGATGTATTTGGAAGGTTCTGACCAACACAGAGGCTGGTTCCAATCTTCACTTTTGACAAGTGTTGCAGTTCAAGGTAAAGCGCCTTATAAATCAGTTTTGACTCACGGTTTTGTATTTGGCGAAGACGGTAGAAAAATGTCAAAATCTTTGGGCAACTATATTAGACCTGATGAAATTATCAAAACTTATGGTGCTGATATTTTGAGATTGTGGGCAGCATCTGTTGATTACAGAAACGATACCAAAATCGGTAACAATATTGTAAAACAACTTGCAGAGATCTTTAAGAAAACAAGAAACACATCAAGATTTTTGCTTGGAAACTTGTTTGACTTTGATCCGAAAGTTGATTACGTTCAGTATGATGACTTGAAAGCTATCGACAAATTCGCTTTGCACAAGCTAAATCAACTTATCGTAAGTGTTACAGAGGCGTTTGATAATTACGAGTTCTATAAGTATTTTCAACAGCTTCAAAACTTTGCAGCGGTTGACTTGAGCTCATTCTATCTTGATATCGTAAAAGACAGATTATACACAGCAGGCAAAAAATCGCTTTCACGTCGTGCTTGTCAAACTGTTTTGTATGAAACATTGCAAACATTAGTGAGAATGCTTGTACCTGTAATGCCTCACCAAGCAGAAGATATTTGGGCTAGTGTTCCGGAATGTCAAAAAGGCGGATTGGAAAGCATTTTGCTTTCTGATTGGGTTAAGGCAAAATCTCAGTGGAGCAATGAACAGTTGGAAAAAGATTTCACACAAATCTTGAAAGCTCGTGAAGTTGTAACTCGTGCAATTGAACCGTTGAGAGCTGAAAAACAAGTTGGTAGCTCTTTGGAAGTTGCTGTGTTTGTAAAATCCGATAATGCAGAAATTTTGAAGGCTAATGAAGACGAGTTATGCAATATATTTATTACATCTCAGGCGCACGTAACTGATGAAAAACCTGAAAATGTTTTAAATGAACATTCTGAAGAAGGGTATACGGTTTGGGTTACAAAGGCAGAGGGTGAAAAATGTGCTCGTTGCTGGAAGTACAGAAAATTAAATGCCGATGGAATTTGCGAAGAATGTGCAGATGCAATTGAGTAGCGTAAATTAAATATTTTTGATAGTAGCAATATTTGTCATTCTGAAAGCTTAGAATATTAGCATGAACGATTAGTGAGTGCTAATATTCTTGCTATTCAGAATCTATCATCAATTTATAATAGACTCTGAATCAAGTTCAGAGTGACAGTTTCGTTTAAGATGTAAACTAAAAATAATTAACATAAAATTAAAACAGATTACGGAGTTAAATTGCCACGATGGTGGAATAAACAATAACTTGTTAGCGAAACAGGTAACAGAAACAGTCATTGTTTGAGCGGTAAAGTATAATACAATAAGCTGGATTCTTTTGCTGACGCTCAGAATGACGACTAAAGCAGTTAGTCGGGGTATCTTCCGATGTCATGAATTTTTTATTGTAAACAATTCTTTACAAACACTCGTGTGTATTTAAAGTTTTTGCACAATTGTGCCGTAAACATACATGTACAATTTGGAAAGGAAAATCTATTATGGGAATGGCAGCATCACAAGCTAGACTATTGAGCATAACAGCAAGATTGACCAATAATGAAAATTCTGGTCAAAGTATTTCCTATTCAAAACAACGTTTAGCTGATCAAACACAACAAATTACAAATGAATATAATGAGGCTCTTAATACCACAAAATTGACAGTATTAACCGGTTTTAATGGTTCTGATGCAACATATACAGATATTTCGTACGAAACAATGACAGGCAAACAAATGGCTGCGAATACTAAACAATATGTTGTTACAGATACTAAAGGCAGAATTTTAGTTACAGAAGATATCGCAAATGCTTACAAGCAGTCTGCAGGTAATTATAACCAATTCTTGGCAAAATTGGGTTATTCTCAATCAGATATGCAGGTTCAAAATGTTGCGCAAACTAATAAATCAGATAAAGCTGATGCGGTACAAAAAATCCATGATGCTTGGGATAAATATTTTGCATCGGTTGGTATTGAATGCGACGATGATGACCATAAAGGATTTCTGGAAGAATATAAATGGACTAACGTATTTGATACAAACGATAAAGGAGAATTCTTAGATCAAAAAGGCAATGTTATATCAAGTGACGAAGTTGCTTCTAAAGGTTATTCTTCTGTTGGTAGTGGTTATGTAAGCCGTGCCGTAATAGGTAAAGATGGTACAGCTACCGGAGAATATCAAGCAATCAACTATGAAGGAACATCTGATGAATCTAAGCAGTTGTATGATTATGCAATGGCTATTACAGAAGCATTTATGAGAACAGATGAAAGTATAGCTACTGATCAAAAAAGTAAAAACCAAGCATATGTTATAGGTGATTATAAATCAGCTATTTTCAGTGATAACAAAGCTGAATTGAATTACTACAAAAATATCTATGATAAAATGCAGTCAAGCGGATATTTTACTTATACAAACATTCCTGCAAAAGCAAATGCAGATTCGGAACATTATAAATACGCATCTGTTGGAACTGGTACTGCCGGCAATGTTCAAAAATCTCCATTGAAAGATAATACAGTTTTTGAAGCTGCCTTGAGAGATGGTTCTTTGAGATTGGAATACTATTCAACAACTTCTAAGGAGTTCAAAACAACTACGATTTCAGAGGACAACTGTATTCAAGAAGTTGCAGATGAAAGAGCTATTGCGAGAGCAGAATCAAAATACAATCAAGATATGCAAGACTTGGAAAATCAAGATAAAAAACTTGATCTTGAGTTGAAAAAACTTGATACAGAACACTCTGCTTTGCAAACAGAATATGATTCGGTTAAAAATGTAGTTGACAAAAACGTAGAAAATTCATTCAAAACCTTTGGTTAATTAATATGAGGAGAAATTTCTTTGCGAATTTAAATGAGCTTAGAAATTTCCGAGAGGATTTATATTACAAAAAAGAGGCTCTTTATATAAAGAACCTCTTTTTTTATCTTGTTATATCAACTCTTACGCTTTAGCAGCTCCTGATTTTTCGATGATTTCTTTTTCAACGTTAGCAGGAACTTGTTCGTAATTGTGGAATTCCATTGAGAATGTCCCACGTCCTTGAGTGTTTGATCTCAAGTCCGTTGCATATCCGAACATATTTGCCAATGGAACTAATGCTCTAACGATTACGTTACCTGTGTTTCCTTGAGGCTCTTGACCTTCAACACGTCCACGACGTCTTGAAATGTCACCGATGATTGTACCTGTGAACTCATCAGGAATTTCGATTTCAACTTTCATCATTGGTTCAAGGATACAAGGCTGAGCTTTACGGCAACCATCTTTGATAGCCATAGAACCAGCGATTTTGAATGCCATTTCAGAAGAGTCAACTTCGTGGTAAGATCCATCGTAAAGTTCTACTTTAACGTCAATCATTGGGAATCCTGCTAAGATACCGCCTTCAAGAGCTTCTTCCATACCTTTTCTTGCAGGTTCAATGTATTCTTTAGGAATAGCACCACCAACGATTTTGTTTTCAAATACAAATCCGGCATTTTCTTCTGCTGGAGAAATTCTAACTTTAACGTGACCATATTGACCTTTACCACCTGATTGACGGATAAATTTAGAGTCTTGGTCAGCGTTTCCGCGAATTGTTTCTCTGTAAGCAACTTGTGGTTTCCCAATGTTAGCTTCAACTTTGAATTCTCTTAACATACGGTCAACAATGATATCCAAGTGAAGTTCACCCATACCAGAAATGATTGTTTGACCTGTTTCTGTATCAGATTTAACTCTGAATGAAGGATCTTCTTCAGCAAGTTTTTGAAGAGCGATACCCATTTTATCTTGGTCTGCTTTTGTTTTTGGTTCAATAGCAACTGAAATAACCGGTTCAGGGAAAGTCATTCTTTCCAAGATGATTGGAGCTTTTTCGTCACACAATGTATCACCTGTTGTTGTGTCTTTCAAACCAACTGCTGCACAGATGTCGCCAGCGTAAACTTCTTGTTCTTCAAGTCTTTGATCAGCGTACATACGAACCAAACGAGCGATACGTTCTTTTTTGCCGTTTGTAGCATTTAGAACATAAGAACCGGCAGTGATTACGCCTGAATAAATTCTTAAGAATGTCAAACGACCTACGTAAGGGTCAGTCATAACTTTAAATGCCAAAGCTGAGAACGGTTCAGAGTCAGATGAGTGTCTTTCTGTTTTTGTACCGTCTTCAAGTTCACCTTCGATAGCTTTTACATCAACCGGTGATGGCATATAATCAACAACTGCGTTCAATAGAAGTTGAACACCTTTGTTTTTGAATGCTGTACCACAAGTTACAGGAACGATTTTGTTTTCGCAAACTGCTTTTCTCAAAACAGCTTTCAATTCGTCAACTGTAATAGATGCAGGATCTTCGAAGTATTTTTCCATCAAAGCATCATCTTCTGATGCGATAGCTTCAACCATAGCGTCATGATATTGTTGAGCTTTTTCTATCATATCTGCTGGAATATCTTCTTCTTTAATATCTGTACCTAAGTCGTTTGTATAAATTTCAGCTCTCATTGTCATCAAGTCAATAAGGCCGTTGAATTTGTCTTCAGAACCGATAGGCAATTGGATAGGAACAGCGTTTGCACCTAATCTTGTTTTGATTTGATCTACAACTCTGTAGAAATCTGCACCAGTTCTGTCCATTTTGTTTACGAATACCATACGTGGAACTTCATATCTGTTAGCTTGTCTCCAAACTGTTTCAGATTGAGATTGAACACCACCTACTGCACAGAATACAGCAACAACACCGTCTAATACACGAAGAGAACGTTCAACTTCAATAGTGAAGTCAACGTGACCCGGGGTATCAATAATGTTGATTTGGTGACCTTTCCAAGTAGCTGTTACAGCAGCTGATTGAATTGTAATACCACGTTCTTTTTCTTGTTCCATAAAGTCAGTTACGGCTGCACCATCGTGGGTTTCACCGATTTTATGAGTTTTACCTGTGTAAAACAAAATACGTTCAGTTGTAGTGGTTTTACCAGCATCGATGTGAGCGGCAATACCAATGTTTCTGATTTTTTCCAATGGAGTTTTTCTAGCCATTTTTGTTTTTTCCTTTTTTATATTGTGTACATCGCTATTATTTTCTTAGCTTCATTATGATTATCACATGAACAAGTTTTTTTGTAAATAATTTGGGGAGAGAGGTTAAGCAAAGTTCATATTTTGGGGAAGTGAGTAGTGAATTGTGAATGGTGAGTAGACCATTACAAAAGTTATCCCATCAAAATTTATTTTCGAGCAAAGCGAGCTATAAGCACCACTCACCATTCACTACTCACCACTCACAATTATCAATCTTCCACTCCTATTCCTTTTTTTCATGTTTGCCTTATAATGAAAGTTATGAACGAAACAAAAATAGCTGAAATAGTAAAAGATACAAATTTACAACACATCGCAATAATAATGGACGGAAACCGCCGCTGGGCGAAAGAAAAAAATCTTCCGTCCGCTATGGGGCATAAAAAAGGTGTAGATGCCCTGAAGGCAACCCTTCGTGCTTGCAAAGATTTTGGGATTAAATACCTGACTGTCTACGCATTTTCGACAGAAAACTGGAACAGAAAAAAAGAAGAAGTTGACTTTTTGATGGAGCTTCTTGCAATTACCTTGACAAACGAGCTTGCTGAAATGCACTCGGAAGGCGTTGTAATCAGTTTTATCGGCGACATTAAAAAACTTAGTCCGAAACTTCAAAAAATCCTGAACAATTCCGTCGAAACAACTAAAAATAACACCGGAGTTCATCTTCAAATTGCCTTCAATTATGGTGCACGAGATGAAATTGTTCACGCAGTAAAATCAATTGTAGAACAAGGGGTTACACCAGAAAACATTACAGAAGAATTAATTTCTCAAAACCTTTACACAAAAGGAATTCCTGACCCTGATTTGTTAATCAGAACAGGCGGTGAAAAACGAATCTCTAACTACCTTTTGTGGCAAATTGCGTATTCTGAAATTCTTGTAACAAAACAGTATTGGCCTGAGTTCGATAAGAACTCTCTTGCTGAAGCTGTAGAAGAGTTTCATAATAGACAAAGAAGGTTTGGGAAGTAGAATAAGAAAGACGTTAAGTCGATAAGACGTTGAGACGATAAGTTCTTTACATAAAAGCTATATTGTCACATTTTACTAAAACTATTAATTGAAATGAACTTAACGACTTATCGACCTATAGTCCTAACGTCTTAAGGACAAGAAAGGTTGACCTATGAAGATAGTTTTTGCAACTGGCAATCCGCATAAACTCCAAGAAGTAAACGACATTGCCAAAGGTTCCGGCGTGGAATTTATCTTGCCGCCAAAAGGTTTTGACCCGATAGAAGATGGAACGACTTTTGAAGAAAATTCATATATTAAGGCTAAAGATGCAGCAAGGCTTAGTGGAATGCTGGCTCTTGCTGATGATTCAGGTCTTTGCGCTGAATCTCTTGATGGTGCACCAGGAATATATTCCGCAAGATATGCAGATACTCCTCAAGCAAGAATTGACAAATTGCTAAACGCAATGAGCGACAAAGAAAATCGTAAAGCCAAATTTGTTTGTGCAATGACAATCGCAAACCCAGATGGCGAAATAGTTTTTCAAACCCGAGGTGAATGCCATGGTGAAATTGCAAAAAAACAATCCGGCACAAACGGTTTTGGGTATGATCCGGTGTTTATACCAAACCTCTCTCCGCATGAGCGAGGGCAAAAAATTACGATTGCTGAACTTTCAGAAGAAGAAAAGAACAAAATTTCGCACAGAAGCAAAGCTTTGAGAAATGTGCTTGAATTCCTTAAAAATCAGGATTTATAATCATTTTTATTTGTTGTTTAATATTAACAAATGTTACAAAAGCCTATATTTTTTTAAAGTTTTTCTTTCAAAAAGCCGTAATACTACATGAACGTTACTAAGAAAGGAAAACCATCAATGGGATTAGCGGCAGGACAAGCTAGATTATTGACGATAACAGGCAGAAAATCTGACTGTGAATATGAGTCTATGCGTCTTTCTCACCAAAAGATAGCTCTTTCACGCCAGCTTGCTGACCTTTCTAATGAGTACCAAAATTCTATTGATCAAACTAAATTGATTTATGATTATTATGGTACTGGAGATGAATCTAATCCGTTGTCTTATGGTATTTTGATGAGTCCATCGGCTCTGAATAACTATATGCCGATTTTAGTAACTGATCCAAAAGGAAGAACTACTTTGAATGAAAAATATGCAGCAGCAGCTGAAGCTGCAGGTATTCCTCAAGAAGGTTTAGGAACTCTTCCTTCTGAAAATATGCGTAATAAGTTTATTGAAACTTTAGGCATTCAAGGTGTAATCTCTACTAAAACTGCTGAAACAATTTTAAGTTTGCCGTATAACCAAGCTGCTGGCGTCGGTGGCGGTGCTACAGTTGCAGTTGCGACTCAACGTGTCAATAAGACTGAATTGGCAGAGTTGTTAAATGAGTCAGCTGTTACTCCATTAAATACAAATTATAATAACACTTATACTAAAGGTATAAATTTATATAATTCTAAAGGTGAAAAAATTACTTCAGAAACAGAACAAGTTGGTATCGGTGATATCTTAACTGGTAACTATACTCTTGTTTCATATGGTCAGGATAACTGGAGTAGTGCATTTGGTTATGAAGGTGGCCCGGTAGATGCTTTGGTAAACTCTTCAGCGTGGGAAGATATGTTTGATGCTGTTGATAACTTATTTGACGTAGGAGACACCTATTCAAAGAATGCTATTGAATATGCAAGAAATCAAATTGAGTATATGATTTCTAACCAATGTGACAAAAGTAAAGGACCTGGTGCTAGCAAATCAAAAGGTCAAAAAGGACAATATAATAATGAAAATGATTTAAAAAACTTTGCGTTACGTACCGGAGGTTCTTCTCAAAAAAGAAATGATGAAAGAATTATAAATCAAGCATATGATTATGCTCAAAATAACGTAGGGCTAGTAGCAAGATTTAACTACGGTAAAGGGCGTGACGACGATAGTTGTATCAGTGCAGCTTCTGTAAACATGTCTTATGTGTTAAGAGCTTATGTTACTTATATTGAAGACTTTTTGAATGGTGTTGCTAAAACAGATTCTGCAGGGAATGACCTTTATAAAGTAAGCATTGGTAATAAACAAGAAAGTAATCTTGTAACAGATGAAGAATTACATAAATACACGATTAATGCAGGAACAACTGTTTCCAGTGATGACTGTGCGCAAGCAACATTTTATGATGCATTGTTTAACCAAATTTGCAAAAATGGTTGGACTTGCAATAAAAATATTGATGATAATGATTACCTTCAAGAAATGTTGAAAAGTGGAATGTTGTTTATTTCCAAGGTAAACGATGATGGCTATTATTACCAAGGTAACTATGCTACAGATACTTATATTAAAGAAGTTTCTGATGACACTAAAATAGCACAGGCAGAAGCTAAATATACAACTGAAAAAGCTAAACTTAATGCAAAAGAAGAAACTCTTGATTTGAAGATGAAAAATCTTGATACAGAAATTTCTTCTCTAACAACAGAATACGATACTGTTAAGAATACAATATCTAAAAACATTGAAAAATCATTCAAGCGGTATAATGCATAAAGCAACAGTTGGTGTTTAAGTTTTTAAACTTTTGCAACAGGCGGCAAGTCAATACTTTTCAGGCGTTGCTCGATTCGTCTGTACCATTTTAAGTGTTGCTTAAATAGAATGTTATATTTAGAAACATCTCCTTGTGACATTTCTTTGAATTGGTTGTCACATGTTTCTGTCAGTGCTTGTTCCAAGTAATGCGTTAATTCTCTTCTTGTCATTTTGTCTAACTCATTACCTTTCCGTAGTTCAATTCTTTTGCCAAATTCAACAATAACTTCAGGTCTGTTATCTCTAAAAAACGCATAGTCAACTGCCATAGGGATAAGATTGACTTTCCCATATTTCTTAACTGCATTTTCTGCGATGTATGCCAAACCTGTTTGGAATTCTATTGGTCTAAAATGAGGCGGTCTGATTATTCCTTGTGGAAAGATGCAAAGCATGTTTCTTAAATCTCCGACAACATCTACTGAATATTGTAAAGCTTTCATTGCAGATTGTGGAGATTTTTTGTTAACAGAATACGCTCCGCCACGTCTAAGAAGTGGAAAACGATTCAGTTCTTCAACCATCAAACGAATTTCCTTGTGAAAAATTCTGTGTGTCGTGTTGTACAATACAATTCCGTCCCACCAATTACAATGTGGCGCAAACAGAATTGTCGGGACATCTTTTTCTGCCTCAAAATAATTTTCTTCTCCTCTATACCTAAAAGCGTAAAATCGATTTTGCAACATGTTAAAGAAAAACATGCTCGCAACCCACAGCCAAAACTTGCTTGTTTTAGCTGGTTTGAACTTCTCCTCTTTGTTCCTCAGCTTTGTAGGCGGGATGTCAGAATATAGTTGTTCTTCTACTACCATAAATCAATTGTACCCCGAGAAAAAAAATAAGGCAAATAGCCGAGTGGTTAATTTTAAGAAAGGTTAACTTTGCTTGACATTTTTCTTCTGCTTATTTTACCCTAAGTATATAGAGGAAATGGAGTGAATATCTTCAGCTGCTGGCGCAGCCGTAATAGCCGGAATGCTCAAAAATGAATTCGTTTACGCGCAGTTTGAACGAAGTTCTTTTTGGAACCTCTTGAAAAAGAGGATTTTTTATGTCTTTAACAGCAATACAATCCAACAATTCCAAAATTGGAACATGTCCGCACGGGCTTCCGCAGGGTGCATGTCCTATATGCTCCGGCATGAGTGGAGGAATGAAAAAAGCAGATTTTTCCGCAAAACCGGGAGAAATGAGCTGGAATGAATGCGCTGCTATCGGAGCTTTCTTGAAGGCTCAAAAAAATGCCAGACTTCAACGGGAGCAAGATGCCCAAAATTTTGCAAACAATATTAAGGCGTTCCAAAATACACTAATGAATGCCAGTAAGCGACTTGCAAATATTGGTGGCTTTTTTGCTCAAAATACCCCGGCAATTATTGCAAGACCTGTAAATTTTGTACTAAATACTGTGCTTGGCGGAATTGTAAGGACAATTGCGAATATTCCATCAACTATTTCTAATATAATTCAGACTGTACAGCAAAAGTTAGCCGATATTTCAGATAAATTAACCGCAATGGTTGGTGAACTTAAAGCCTCTATTGAAAAGAAAATTTCAGAAAGCCTAAAAACTCTGAAAAAGAAAATTAAGTCTATATTCTCAATATTCAATTCACAAAATATAGATAATGAAGAAAAACAAATTGATGAAACTAAAAAGACTTTTAAACTTAAAACGTTTATACATGATTTGTACAAAAAACTAACAGAAAAGGAAAAAAATGATACTGAGCACAATTCCGTTTCATGATGCGGAAACGGTACGACAGCAAAGAAATTTAACAAACTCACAAAAACGCACAAATACCGAAACTAAAGAAGGTGTTTTGGTAAATAATTTTATCAAAGAAACTTCTGATACTCAGGTAAATCTGAATGATACTTGCGATACTCTTGTAATTTCTGATAAAATTAAAATGCCGGAAAGACTCAATGAAAAAAATACATCTCCGGAAAAGAGTATTTTGCCGATAAGCGCATTGGCTGTCGGGGTGATGGGATCTATTGCTTTACTTTCTGTATTTATAAGACGTAATACAAAAGTTAACCTTAAAATTGCGGATGAAAAACGCCTTCCGCCGACGACAAGGAATGTTGCAATAAATGAAGAAACCCATCAAGCTCTTTATCAGATGATACAAAGTCCTACAAATAAGACAATTAGAGCAGGTGTTGGAGTGCTTGCTCTTACTGCAATGGGGTTTATGGGTAAGACTTTCTTTGATGGTTTTAAAGAAGTTTGGGTAAAAAAGAAAGAAGCAGATATTCAAAAGAATATGCAAGAACAGCTTATTAATATAGAAACCCAATCATTTGCCGGCAAAATGCAGATTACACGCAGTATGTTGGCTGAAAAAGCCAAAGAACTTAATAATTATTTGTCTGAAAATCAGAGAAAAACATTAGCAAGTTTTAGCAGTCATAAACCGGTTTTTGGCGGCTATAATAAGTATCAAGAAAAAACTAACAATTTTAGCTATTTTTTACTAGGTGCAGGAACTCTGGCATCAATCGTCGGACTTGGATTTTTGGCGTTGAAAAATATTAGTAAAAGTAACAAGCTTTTAAACGATTTTGTAAACAAAAAAGAAGTATTGATAAAAAATGTTATTAAAAAATCAACAAATGCCACTAAAGATAAGGATAAACAACTTTTAGACGCATATTTTCAATCAATAGATGCTAATGAAGCGATGATTAAAGATTATTTAAAAGATTTGACTTGGAGTAAAAGAGAGATAGAAGAATTTACGCAAAAGTTGATCAAGAAGTCAAAAACTTCAACAACTGCTGTGAATGCAACAATTGGTGGTGACGGAACTCCAAAACCTGCTTTTTATTCGCACGTAAACGATTATAGAGCTTTTTTCTATAATTGGCTTTTGGATACGGATAACAAACAATTTAAACAACTTTTCTTTGGAATAACTGGACTCACGGCACTTAGTTACGGTGGAAAACTTGCTGGTGATGCGATAAAAGAAGTTCAGGTTAAAAAGTTGAATGCGCAAACTGAAGTTGATTTGCAAAACAGGCTTGTATCAACAGAATTACGAAATTTTAAATCTAAAAAAGATGCCGTAATTCAGCCTCTTGTTGATGAATTCTACAAGCAGGCGCAAAACGGCAAACCGAAAGAAGAATTGAAGGTGATGGCGGATAATATATTATTTGAAATCAAAAATGGACCGCCATTTGTATACTCATAAAGGAGAATTTTAAATGAATAATATTGGAGTAAATTTAATTATACAATCAAATCCCCGTCCTACGCAAAATCCTTGTAACTGGCAGGTGTGTACTGTTCATTCTGCGCCAAAAATATATAAGGATAATTTCAAACACTTGCAAAAACCTTGTCCTATTGTTACGGCAGGTGATAGCTTTGAATACGCACATTGCAAACTTCCGACAAATAATGGAAATTATACTTTTGCAAATCCGAATAAGGTAAAATATTTTGTTGGGCAGAAAGAAAATGCTTTACCTTATATAAACGATGTTTTGGCGCATTCGAATAATGAAGCCCAAGTGGCAGAAACGCTTTATATATTGGATAGAATGATTGAAAATGGCACAAAGCAAGCGAATTTTGAAACCATTTGGAAGATTGCAGGGGCGTTGGACATGAGGCCAAGCGAATTGGTGGCCAAAATTG
>USOK01000008.1 GCA_900556295.1 uncultured bacterium
TGATTTTCGCCAAGATAAAATGCCTTTAAAATTAACTCATGCCAAAATTCATTTAGACTCTTATTCCATAAATCTTTATGATAAAATTCAGTCAAAAAAAATAACAATGGATGGCAAATATCTTACGATAAATAATTTTGAAAACAACAAACATTTTGATTTTTCAACAATTGCAGAAATTCAAACCGGAAAGAAAAAATCTTTTATTAAGTCTGATATTGATTTAAGACTTCCACTAAACAAGACTACTGATGACCAATGCGACATCTCGGGTCATATCGTAAACCTGGATTTGTCAGACTTTTCAATATATGCGAAATCATTGTCTAAAGATAAAATCAAAGCTTTATCTGGGATTATAAATCTTACAGCACAAACAACCGAGCTTCCAAGCGGACACAAGTCCATAAAAACAAATTTATACCTTGATAATCTTGGAATTTTTCAAGATATTGAAGCAAAATCTATTCATCACAACGGACGTTTATCTTTAAAATCAAATGTTTCAACAATTAAAAACGGTTTACAGATTAACGATGCACAAGTTACAGGTAAGGGGATCAGTGCCTTCTCTTCCGGGAAAATCACAAAACTAAAATCAAAAATGCCAAGCCTTGATATTAAAGTTACGATAAATAAATCTAAGGCAGAAGAAATTATCCCCTTATTACCTGGAGAAGCAGGTTTATGCCCAGATATTGATCTGTTTTTGTTAAAACAAACTGTTTTTAAAGGCGATATAATCGGGAATCTTGATATCAAGGGGAAAGCCGATATGCCTGATGTTAAAGGGAACATTCTTGTTTCTAACGCATTCATGGTTAGACCAATTCCAAATTCTGACAAGGCAACTATCAAAATTACTTTTCTTGGCGACAAATTAAACCTTGATGTCAGAGTTCCAACCAGCCCTACACAAACCGTCTGGGTTAAAGGTCCAATTCATTTGTACACAAAATACACAGATATAATGATTACAAGTACTGATAGCGTTGACTTAAAAACTGCACAAATTGTACTTAATCCTCTACACGACATTTTGCATTTTGAACTCGGACCTGTTCCAATTATGGATATTAAAGGCAAAGGTGGAATTGATCTGCATATAATAGGAACAAAAGAAAATCCGCACGGTTGGGGACAATTCTATTTTAGAGATGGCGTTGTTTCATTCTTAGATATCCACAATATGGTAATAAAAAACGCATCCGGAACCCTTGATTTTGATAACCAAAACACGTTTTTTCAATCAAAAACAGCCAACCTTAACGGAAAGCCTATTTCCGTAAAAGGAACTTGTTCATTATTGGGAATTCTTAATTTCAACATTGAAACCAAAGGTCAGAATATCGAAAAACTTTTGCATACAATTAAAACATCTCCAATGCTTGCAGACATCCAAAAACTTACAGAACCAATTGAAAACGCTCAAGGACTTGTCAACGCATCTATCAATCTTACCGGCAAAGTAAAAAATCCGAAAGATATAGTTTTCAATAAAAACTTATTTGCCAAAGGCACAATAGAACTTCTTTCAAATTCTATCAAATTAAAAGGTGCACCAGTTGCAATTAGTAAGACTTCCGGTTCTTTAAAATTCAACAATATGGATGCAGATTTTAACCTACAATCAAATTTAAATAATTCAATTATAAAAATTAATGGTAAAATAAAAGATAATATTTGCAATGCAGAAGTAATTAGTCACAAATTTAATCTTGGTGATGCAATAAAAACTCTACCTTCTGCCGTAAAATTACCGTACAAACAGGATTTGGCGACTATTAACACAAGTTTCATCGGCAAATATAACGGAAATATACAAAATATTGATTATAACAATGTATATTTAAAAGGCAATATTTATTCAAACCGTGGCGCAAAAAGTGCAATAATTGTTGATAATAGTAATTTCGAACTCAAAAATTCAACATTTAAGCTTCCAAAACTTCAAGGAACTTTCAAAAAAAGTCCATACTTTATATCGCTAAATGTTGCCAAAATGTTTGATAAAAACAGGGTTGTAAATGGCAGTTGTAAAATCAAATCTCTTGATATGAATTTGATAAATGACAATGCTGTTCAATATATCTTACCGCCCAAAACAGCAAAAGCACTAAACGATATTGAATTTTTGAACGGGAATATTGATGTTTCCGCAAAAATTCGCAATAACAATCTAAACGCATATTCTGTATTGGATGATGTCAGCCTGCTTTACAAACCAAAACAAACGAAACTAACAATAAACAGTGGGAATGTACTGTTAAAAAACGATTTACTTTATTTGAATAAAATCAACTCTAAACTTGGTCAAATGCCACTATTTCTTGATGGGAAAATTGCAAATGTACAACAAAATCCAAATTTAAATTTATACATAAATGCAAAACCAACACAAGAATTTTTTGACCAATTCTTCAACAAGAATGCGCTCTACCCAATAAAACTTAAAGGAGATGCAATTTTAACAGCAAGAGTAAATGGGGATTTGAACAACCTCAATACAAGATCGACTCTTGATATTTTAGAAAACTCAAGCCTTTACTATATGGGAGCATCTATCGGTGATATCGAAAACCCTGTTAAATTAACCATTAACAACACATATTCTCCAAACAAAATCAGAGTAAATAAATTTCAGTACGACAAAATAATCTCATCCCAAAATAACAAACCATTTGTAAATACCCAATTAAATGCAAACGGAACAATCAATCTGTTAAAAAATAACGTTGTCAGATTTAATAATTTTAAAGTCGTTACTCAAAATCCGACTGACGCAAAAATTTTCAACATAATATTTAGAAAACCATTTATGAAACAAGGAGTATTTACTTCTGACTTGATACTTAACGGCACGTCACTTAGCCCAAAAATCAAAGGGGAAGTAGATGTAACAAGTATTGATATCCCATTTTTAGATTCAACTATCAGAGACATAAACCTAAATTTCAAAAACGACAAAATTCATATTAAAAGCAAAGGGACTGTTCTTACAAATGACATAAACCTAAACGCAGTAATGAAAAACAGACTCACTCCTCCTTACATCATAGAAAATGCAAAGCTCAAACTACCTGACTTTAATGTTAACCAAATAACTGATACATTGCGAGATTTAGAAGCTGAAGCAACAAAAAACAATCTGCACACAACAATTTCGGCAACACAAAATTTTGATATCTCTCAAATAATTATCCAAAAAGCAGAAATAGAAGCCGACAAAATTAAAATTCGAAACATTAACGCAGACAACTTTATTGCCCAACTTGAGCTAAGACCAAGCGGACTTCTTGATGTAAACAATTTCAAATTTGAAATTGCACAAGGCTCTGTTTTCGGACAATTCAAACACAACTTAAACTCTCATAATACAAATCTAAACATTACACTTAATCAAGCAAACGCCTCTATAATGTCTGAAGCTTTATTCGACTTGAAGGGGCAGGTTTACGGCAATGTAAACGGTCAATTTGTTCTTAGTTGTAATGGAGATTCACAAGATAATTGTTTCAAAACTCTTAACGGCAACGGTTCATTTAAGATTGCAGACGGAAGGATGCCAAAACTCGGCTCTCTTGAATATCTTTTAAAAGCCGGCAATTTACTAAAGGGTGGATTTACAGGACTTTCAATAAACAGTTTAATAGACTTAGTTACTCCACTTAAAACAGGAAACTTTGAAAGTATTTCCGGCGATATACATATTGCAAACGGAATTGCAGACAAGATTAACATCCTCTCTAACGGGAATGACTTAAATATGTATATGACAGGTTCATACAACATAATAACATCTGTTGCAGATATGAATATTTATGGAAGCTTAACTAAAAATATTACAACTGTTTTCGGCAAAATCAAAAACGCATCACTTAATACGTTATTCAACACAATTCCTGGTATAAATGATTCAACTGAAAAATTGTTGTTACAAGAAGATATTGCAAAAATTCCGAATATCAAAAACGCAACAGATATTTATAGAATATTTTTTGTCGACATCAACGGTGACATCAACGGCGAAAACTACGTTAGAAGTTTTAAATGGGTTAAATAAATAAGGTGGAGACACATACGTTTTCCCAACCCCACAAGTCTATTTCCCATGTGCGATGACACGAATTCGTGCTTTATTATTCAATCAACATTGATAAATTTTGAATAGTAAGAAAATTTATTTCTCACTACTCGTTCAAAATGATTTTCTAAGCTTTCAGAATCTATCAATGCCAATTGAATACCAATAACATCGTTGGAGTAGAACCCCCAACCTACTTTTTGAAACAGTTTATTTACTACTCACTTTTTACGGCACCGGATCATTTCCACCTTCATGCCAAGGATGACATTTACAAATTCGTTTTAATCCGAGCCATCCGCCTTTTAAAACTCCATATTTTTCAATTGCTTGCCTCGTATATTCAGAACACGTAGGATAAAATCGACAAACCGGCGGAGTATGTCGTGAAATCTTTTGATATATTGAGATTAAAAATAAAATTAGTTTTTTCATTTTTATTTTTTATAAACCCTCTCCCGCATTCGGAACATTCACAGATGTTCACGAACAACAGTGCTCTCTCTATGATAGAGAAAGTCTATTGTTCCATCTGATAAGACTCACCAATTGTATCAATTGCTTCAACTTTAATATCTGTAATCAATTCCGAGTAAGAAATTACAACAATCGTCGGAATATGACGTTCTAACAATTGATAAAGCGGCAATCTAATTCTCGGAGAACACAAAATTACAGGTTGTTGACCGCATGCCTGATGCGCTCTCATCAATGTTGTAGCCGTCGTTTCAATCAATTCTTGTACCTGCATAGGGTTAAGCAAGAACATTGTACCAAGCTCTGTTCTTTGGCAACTGTCATCAAGTGTTTTTTCCCATTCTGGCGAAAGAGTCAATGCATATAAAACCTTGTCATCACCAACATTTGACAAACAAATTTGACGTCCCAAAGCAGCTCTCAAACGCTCTGACAAGATATCCGGCTCCTTTGAAAATCTTGCGTAATCACAAAGTCTTTCAAACACAAAGATAATATCTTTGATTGAAACCTTCTCCCTGATAAGGTTGACAAAGATTTTTCTCAAATCACTTGTAGAAATAATTGTCGGAACAAGGTCATTGACCAACGTAGGATCTTGCGAACGAACAAGCTCCATAAGTTTAAGTACATCAGTTTTTGTCATAACTTCATCAACATGTTTTCTTACACATTCTTGCAAGTGCGTAACAATAACATCTGTCGAATCAACCGCAGTAACAGAACGAGCAGTTTTCGCATCTTCCGGCGAAATCCAATAAGCCTGAGTCTGATAAGTCGGATCAATACCGATAATCGCATCTTGCGGAACATCTTTTTTCATAGCGTCCCACTGATCCGCAATTACCATCAATTTCCCTGGATAAACATAGCCTGTTGCGACAGTGTTTCCACGGATAGAAATCATATATTCGTTTGCATCAAGCGCAGATGAGTCCATAATTCTTATGTTCGGCAAAATATAACCTAATTCATCTGTAACTCTCTGACGCAAAGCAGCTATTTTAGCAAGCAATTGACCTTCCTGATCCGGATCGGCAATTACAAGCAAGTTAGACCCAACCTGCAAGCTTAAAACATCAACACCCAAACGCTCGTACATACGGTTCGGATTAACCAAATCTTGCATGTTTTGACGAACATTTTCCAACTGACCTAACTGTGATTGAACATCAGCGTTAATCAAAGTAGAGAACCCTGCAACAAACAATCCGACAGCAAATAAAGTAAATGGCAACCAAGGCAACCCTGTCCAGTGCCCCGTCAATGCTAATAATATCAAGAAACTTGCAGCTAAGAAAAGAGCATTCGGCTTGCTGACAATTTGTGCCGTAACATCTGTACCTAATGAGTTTGCAGCAGAAGAACGTGTCATAAATACGCCGGCTGCAATTGACATCAAAAGAGAAGGTAACTGAGATGCCAAACCGTCACCGATTGTCAAGATTGTATACTTGGAAACAGCATCTGCAACAGGCATTTGGTTCATAATACAGCCAATACACAACCCGCCAATAATGTTAATCAAAACGATAATAATACCGGCAATCGTGTCCCCTTTTACGAACTTCATAGCACCGTCCATGCTACCGAAGAGGTTTGACTCTCTTTGCAAATCTTCACGTTTTTTCGTTGCCTCTTCCGGAGAAATCAAACCGGCGTTAAAGTCCGCATCAATCGTCATCTGTTTACCGGGCATAGCGTCTAAGGCAAATCTGGCAGCAACTTCGGCGATACGTTCAGCACCTTTTGTAATTACCATAAACTGAACAACCGTTATGATAAGGAAGATTACACCACCAACAATCATATTACCACCGGTTACGAATGTCCCGAACGCATGAATAACTTCACCCGCCTCTCCTTTTGACAAAATCAACCTCGTAGAAGCGATTGAAAGAACTAATCTGAACATCGTACCGATTAGAATAATTGACGGGAAAGATGCAAGTTCTAGAGTTTTCTTTACATATAAAGAAATCATCAATAAAACAACACCAAGCGTAATATTCAAACAAATACATATATTAACAATCCAATTTGGCAATTCGCAAAGCAACAGAACAATGAGCAATAGTACGAATATTGCCATGAAAATTTCACTTAAATTTGTTCCTCCGCCCCCTTGCTGTTGAGCTTGTTCTTGTGCCATTAAATTCCTCTTAAAGCCTCACTTATTACTGCCAATTGAGTTTCAATTGTTGCATCTATTACACCGTTTGTGGTTGTCACGACACAACCACCTTCCATTATTGAATCATCCGGAACTACAAGAATTTTAGCATCCAAACCGGCTTCTTCCAACAATGATGGAACTTCTGTTTTCAACAAAGACACTTGCGCCGGATTTACCCTCAATGTAATTTTTGTTTCATCTTTAGACAATCCTTTTAGCAATGCCAAAATATTATCTAATATTACGTTCGGGTCTTGTTGTAATTCTTTTTTAATTATTTTTTGTGCAATTTCAACACTTATCTCCAAAATGTCAGGAGCAATATAATCAAAAACTTGTTGTTTTGCTCCTAAAAATGCTGTAATTGCATTTCTTACTTCTTGAATATCTGCTTTTGCCTGTTCTAGCCCTTCTTGATAACCTTCTTTAACTGCAGATTCTTTAATACTCTGAGCCTCTTCTCTTGCACGAGAAATAAGATTTCGGTCATCAATTCGCCTAAAACCTCTTCTTCTATCACCACGTCTACGTTCCTGACGCTGTTTAAAATCAATATTATCAAGGTTAAACAAGTCAATCTTATCTTCTTCAACCTTAACTTCCGGTTCTTGCTCAACCGGTTTTCCTACTACTGTTTCCTCCGCCTTTTTGCCGGCATTCTTTTTTATAATCATGATTAATTATATTATACACTATCTTCTAGGTGTGTGGCAATAATATTTGCAACTTTTGGCGGAATTTCGTAATATTCTCCCTCTAAAGCCGTGAATACAAACTTTTTCACCTTACTACGTTCCATTCTTAATGTTTGTTCAAGTTGAGATCTATCTAAATATTGCGAAACATTTTGAATTTTTGCAAGAATTGTTGCAGGTGTTAAATCATTGTTCACTGCCGGTAAATTAGCTTTAATCTCTTGCAAACAACGCATTGCAGAATAAGGATCAACTTTCGATTGCAAATCAGGGATTTGCATAAATTTAATTACAGACCCTGCATCATCAGGATTAAATTTATTTAAGAAAGTTTGCACTTTTTCTTGTTGCATTTTCTGGAACAGCATTGCAAGAGTTGCAAGTTTAAGTACCTTAGCATTTGGACCAAGCCCAGCAGGAATTGTTGTTCCACTTCCTTGAGGAGCAGGAACTCCTCCTTGATTTTGGGTTTGAGCCTGTGCTTGAGCTTGTGCCTGTTGTTCTTGTTCTGCTTGAGCTTGTTGCATCATTGCATCAATATTTGATTGATGTTCGGCCTGTTCTTTCAAACCATCGTCAATCAAATTTTTATCTTTTAATTCTTCAATACAATCAATCCAAGTTTTCTTAACATGGTGTTCTATCAATTGCAAACACTGGTCTTGTGGCAACCCTTGATGGAATGCATTTTTCGCAATTTCAAAAATTGTATACGCAATTTTTTGCATTACAGGATCCCAATACTGTTGAGGGATTCCTGATCTTATCAAGTCAACAGATTTGTGGAACGACCATTCCGCAATAATTTGCGTTATCATTACGGCTTGATCAAGATTAAAACCTAACGATTCATCATCATATAAAGCCTGTCCGGCAACAGTAGAAAAATTTAACAATGTATTTGCAACATAATTCTTCTGATTGTCATTAAAATCAGGCGGAATAAGTTCCAACGCTTGTTGTGCTAAATTTTGGGCGAACCCTTTGTAATCAAATCCTTGTATTGCCATTTCTTTCAACGTAGCTTACAACTGCCTAAGATGCGCTTTTTGAAAATATTCAAACTATTTTAACAAGCTCTGTGATAACGCTTTACTTTACTCACGCACTCGAAGTATTTCTTAAAATATATCTAAGCACTAACTAACTTGTCTTCTTCGCATCTGTTTTGCTTTATAAACTTTCCTTTCCTTTTATTGTAGCTTACAACTGCCTAAGATGCGCTTTTGAAAATATTCAAACTTTTTTTGCCAAGCTCTGTAATAACGCTTTACTTTACTCACGCTCTCGAAGTATTTCTTAAAACAACTCCAAGCACTAACTAACTTGTCTTCTTCGCATCTGTTTTGCTTTATAAGCCTTCCTTTCCTCTATCTTGAAGCGAGATATGGATCCCACCATACTCTATCCTTTCTATTCTGTTTACTTTTTGTCGGATTAGCAAATCCGACCTACCTAGCTACTTTTCTTGATACTAGCTTTGCATCTTTGCCTCTATGCATCTTCCGCTTCCTAGCTGCTTAGCTGCTTCTAATTGAATAACAAAATGGTTACCCATCACTATTCATCAACCTACCCTTGCTCAATCCAACTCTTAATCTTTTCGCCTGCTTCCTCATCATTTGTATTTGCAAGTTCTGCAGACAAATTAGACAATGTATCAGCCAATTGTGCCGGATTTTGTTGTGGTATTGCACCTCTTTGTTGTTGGTCAACCAAACCTTGAGCTAACTCAGATTGTCTTTCTGTCAATTGAGCTGCACGCTGGCTAATATCTGACAATTGTTGTTCTTGTTCTGCTGCACGCTGTCTTAATTGTTCAACTTCTTGTCTGTTTGCTTCTTGAATTTGTTGAACTTTATTTGAAACAGCTTTGAACACAATTACCAAACCAATTGCACTAAGCGCAACTGCAAGCCACCAAGGGTTACCTGTTTCGTCTGGTTTCGGAAGGTTAGAAGGTTTGTCGCTTGCCAAATATGGGTCAGTCGAGTCAGAAAATGCAATAGAAACATTATCTGCACTAACTTTTGGGCTTGCAGCTTTCGCAATTAACTCTTTTAATTCTTCCAGCGTTGTATTTGCAGGAAGTGCGTTTTTGTCCAACGTAACGGCAATTGAAATATCCTCAACAACTCCAGGTTTTATGTACTCGTTTGTTTGAGTTTTTGTAACTCCATATTGAGTTTCAGTTGCAGTTCTTGAATAGTTTCTGTTTTGATTTGAATTTGCGGTTCCGTTTGGCAAGCCATTCGGAAGATATACACTTACTGCATTAACATTTTTATTAGAATCGCTGGTCTGATCGCCTAAACCTTCTCTAAATGATTGTTCGCTTACAGAAGCTTTTCTATTTGGATCATAATCAATCGTAAATTTTTCAACCGGAGCTTGGCGCAAAAATGTACTAACAGTTGCGACATAATTTCCTTGCCCAATCAATCTATCCAACTGTTGGTTAACTTTTGTTGTCATATATTTATCGTTTTCTTCTAAACGCTGCAACATCTCATCTTCAGCATCCATAATACTGTGATAAGTATTTCCATTTGTATCTGTAATTGCAATATTTTCAGCAGTCAACCCCGTAACACTACCAAGCAACAAGTTTGTAATAGCCTTAACCTTAATTTGATCAAGTTTTGTTGCATCTTTATCCAATGTAACTTGAACAGTTGCTGTAACCGGTTTTTGCATTGATGTGAACATTGTCTGTTCTGGGATTGAAATAAAGACAGATGCATTATCAACCCCATCAATTCTTCGAATTAATCTTGACAATTCTCCATTTATTGCACGAGACAATCTGATTTTTTTGTCTTCTTTTGTTGATGTAAAATCACCTTTATCAAAAATTTCAAGCCCTATATTTTGATCCATCAAACCACTTTGTACAATTTGAATTAGAGCTGTATCTCTATCAGTTGTATAGCAAGCTTTTCTACCAGTTTTACAATCTCCTTTTTTTAAATAAAGAATAGATTTTGTACCATCTAATCTTCTGCTTACAACGATATCATATTTTGCAAGAAGAGCTTGGATTTCAATAGCTTTACCAGCATTATCTGTTGTTAACAAATCAACATCGGCTTGTAATGGTTGCCCAGTAATTTCCGTTCCATTCGCAGGCTTTTTAGAAGCCCCAATAATACTAATCGTAACAATCAGCGCCAAGAATAATACGACCCCGCCAATTATACCATATAGTAAAGGTTTGTTCTCAAGTATTTCTTTAAAATCCATTTTTTATCCTCTTCACCGGCTTTTGTTAATTTATTTGATTTACAATAGCCTGCCCAAGTCAGTTTTATTCCTAATCTAAAACTATTCTACACCTGAATTTGCATAACTTTATCATACGCTTGAATGACTTTTCCAGTAAGTTGTGTCGCAACGTTAATGCTAATTTCTGATTTTGCCATTGCGGTCATAACATCGTGAATATCAACATTCTTACTGCCAGACATTACATCTTTCAACAAATCATCCGGCGCATTGAGTTCTGTATTGAGGTTTTCAACCAGTCCTGACATTACTTGTTTAAAGTCTGGTGAAGCCTGGTTTTCAACCCTCGTCATCCTTGCTGACGGCATATCTGAAAACCCGGTATCCAATTTTGTGTGCTGAATTCTTCCTGCCAAATCATATTGCGGATAAAAACTTGTCATATATGCCTGCCTTTCTACATCTATCATACCGTATATTTGAAAAATTTATATAGTAGACAAGTAAAAATCATCCAAATTCAGTAGATAAATCCACAAATTTCAACCTAATTTACTACCTGTCTTTGCATGGCTTTAATGATTTTTTGTAAAAAAGCAAAAATATCGTTGTTCAAACTTTATAATCATCATCCAACTTTATTTTTAACCTTCTTCAAGTTCCCGTCTAATATCCTCAACAGTAACGTGAACAATCGGAGAATTTTTATCTTTTCTTAAAACAACATCCTTAATTCCAGATTGTACAATAAACCTTTTACACAAAATACAAATAAAGTTATGCCCCCAAATATACATTGTAGACCCTTTGCATCTATCTTGCCCTGCCTGAATAATTGCATTTTGCTCCGCATGAATTGAACGACAAGTTTCATATCTGGTACCAGATTGAATATTATTTTTAATACGGTAACACTCTCCTCGCTCGTAACAAGATTCAACTTTTGATGGAGTACCATTATAGCCGGTTGCCTTAATTTTCTTATCTTCACCGACAATAACCGCACCAACTTGCGCTCTAATACAATTTGAACGGCTTGCACAAGTCTTTGCCAAATCCAAAAAATAATCTTCCCATGATTTAATTTCCATAAAAAGTTCCTCCCCGATAATTCTATTATAAAATTATACTGCTTGCAAATAAATATTTATATAATAACATTAATCTATGTTTAATTTATTTAAAAAGAGTGCGCTAAAAACTATAGATAAACCTGCAACAGACAGAGCAATTGAAGCTTACAAAGAAAATGGTACAACCGGAGATGAAAATGGAGTAATCATTTCACTTACATCTTTTCCACAAAGAATGTATGAAATTCACTACACATTGTACTCTCTACTTACACAAACAATTAAGCCGGCAAAAGTAATCTTATGGCTTGGTAGAGAACAGTTTCCAAACCTTGAAAAAGATATCCCAGAAAAAGTTTTGAAACTCAAAGAAAATGGGTTGACAATCGGCTGGACAAACAACATGTATTCATATACAAAACTTATTCCGGCACTGAAAGAATTTCAAAACAACACAATTGTTACTGCAGATGACGATATTTATTACGAAAAAGATTGGCTTGAAAAACTTTTGAACGGTGCAAAAGAGCATCCTGAATGCATTGTCTGCCACAGAGCGCATTTGATTAAATTAACAAAAGAAGGTGTTGCACCTTACAAAAAATGGAAAAAGAAAATCAGCAGCAAAAAACCTTCTTATCTAAACTTTTTGACAGGTGTCGGCGGAGTTCTTTATCCACCAAATGTCTTATACAAGGATATTTTAAACGAGCAACTTTTCACTGAGCTTGCCCCAAAAGCGGACGATGTTTGGTTCTGGGCTATGTCTGTCTTAAATAAGACAAAAACTTTTGTAATAAAAAATAGAATTAAAGAACTAACATACGTAAATCCGGAAAGAGAACGTGGTTTAACGAACGAACTTACATTGTTCTCATTCAACAAAAAAGGCGGAAATGATGTGCAAATAGACAAAGTGCTTGAGCATTACCCAAGCATTATCGAAATTTTGAAATCTAAATAATTAGAATTTTTATTTTATTAATCTATTGTTTATAGTTTCTTATACCGGTTGTAATCATTGCAATACCGTATTTGTCGCACGTTTCAATAATTTTTTGATCTTTTACAGACCCACCAGGCTGAATAATCAAGCTAATTCTACCTTGTACCGCAGAATATATACAATCTTCTGCATGTATTGTCGCATCAGAGGCTAAAACAGCTTCTTTTGAATTATCACAGGCATAATTCAAAGCCTGCTCAACTGCAACAATAGCATTTGTTTGACCTTGAGCAATCGCAACAGTTTTAAAATCTCTAGCGATAACTGCTGAATTAGTTTTTGCATACTTAACAACTTTCCATGCAAATATTGCATCCTCAATCTGTTCCTTAGTCGGCTTTTCTCGTGTAACAACTTTGAACATATCTTTGTCCAATTCGCTTAAATCGCTATCCTGAACCAAAGCTCCAAACGGAGAAAGAATAACATCTTCCCTTGCAAGTTTTCTATACTCTTTTAGCGGAGTGTTCAATTTAACAAGTTTAATTTCTGGATTATCTTTAAATATTTCTAATGCATCATTATTAAAATCAGGTGCGACAATAACTTCTACAGCCATTGAATTCAAATGTTTTGCAACTTCTGCATCAACAGGTTTTGAAAAGCCTACCGTACCATAAAAAGAACTTATCGGATCGCAATCAAACGCCTTTGTATACGCATCATAAATAGAACGTCCAAGAGCAACTCCACACGGTTTTGTATGTCTGATTATAGAAACAGCGTTTACATCAAAAAATTCACTTACAATATTTGTTGCTTCCGTAACATTCAAAACATCGTTAAAAGACAATTCTTTTTCGTTCAAAACTTCATAATTAACCATTCTTTCAGTTTTGTAAATTGCACCTTTTTGATGTGGATTTTCACCATATTTTAAATCTTTAACCTTTTCAAAACTCAATGTTTTAAATGTTTTTTCTCCAGTTTGCTCAGCAAGCATTGAAGCTACGGCTCTATCATAATTTGAAGTCAGATTCAACGCTTTCGCAGCCAGTTTCAAACGCCCAAATTCATTTGCGTTCAATGCAACATAATAATCAACTTTATCTGTAATTACCGTAACATTTTTATAATTTTTAGCACCTGCTCTCAACAACGTCAAGCCGACAATATCAATGTTTTTAATCATTTCATCAACATTATCATTTTCTATCACTACACGCTCGAATGGGCAAACATTTACAACAACCATATCAAACGATTTTATAGCAAACCTTTCTAACTCGTTTAGTTCTCTAACATCAGAACTATTTGCTAAAATTCCTGCCAAAACAGTTTCACTCAATGCTTCAAACTCTTTCATCAACAAACCTGATGTATTAGCGAATTCAGAAAGATTAATGACTTCAATATCTGCACTATTCAATAGTTCATAAGTATCACCACCGGCAACAATTTCATAATCAAACTTTTCCGTCAAATTTTTTGCAAAATCTATTAACCCTACTTTATCATATACACTTATAAATGCCCTGCGTTTCATTTTTATTCCCTCAATATATAAATTTTTCTCCATATGAATTATAACATGTTAATCTCAAATAACATATTTTCTTAGCATTTCGTAACTATTTGAGGAATTTCTTGAAATAATTTCTTGGATATATTATAATTTTCCGTGAAAGAGGTTTATTGATGGTAAGTAACAGAATTACAGAAGGCGTTGGTAAAAAAATAGTTGAAGCCTTAAAACAACAATCAGATATAGAGATTCAAAACGTAGTTGAAAATCCGGCACCTGTTGAAGAAGACCAAACTGCTCCGGAAGAAAACGAAGTAATTTATAATGAAGAAGAACCAATTTATGAAAACGATGAAACAGCGGATGACTCTGTAGAAGAAACTGAAACTTCTGCGGAAACATCTATTGGAACACCAAACTTTGGTTCTACTGCTCAGGATTTTACAAACAAATTTTCTAATCCTCATATAATGAATTTTGCACAACCAGCTCCAATTCAATCAATAATGGAAAAAGAAAGTTTTGCAAGCGAACTTGACGGATTTGAAATTCCTACAAATATTGCTGTTCTAAAACAACTTATCAATCAGCTTCCGGCTGGAGTTTCTCGCCAAACAGGTGCTCAAATTATTAAACAAACAATGGAAGCGCTTGGAATTTCGATGAAAAGTGTTTTGCAAGAAGCGCAACAGGTTCAAGAAAACTTGAACAACTCTGCTAGAGAATGCCAAACTTCTATTTTGGAATACAAAAAACAAATCAATGTTCTTGAAAAACAATCACAAAAATTCCAAAGACAATATTCAGCATTGAATGACATAATCAGCTTGTTTGTCCAAACTAGTTTATAATTTTTGAATAGATTTATATAACGAAAAGGTGCAATATTTAAATTGCACCTTTTTGTTATTCGCCTCTCCAATAGCTTTCGTTTTTAAACAAAATATCCCAATAATTATCAGGTTTAGAAGCATTTGCTGGTGTTGTGAACCAAACTCGATATTCTACATCAGAGCTGTTAGTATATTGAATTTTCGCAGGATTTACATTGTTATGAGCATACCAATAACAGCCATCATTGCTAGAAGAATCGCCCCTGACAGGATTACAGCCCCAACGGTATTGTATTGATACATATTTAAAAATATCATGACCATAGCGATTTGGGCCTCTATATGGACCGTTTGTATCAAAAATAAAAGCGAGACATGTTGGAGTAGATGAATTCATATTATACCAAAAACGTCCGACATACATTCCATTCGGGAGCAAATATCCATTATTAAAAGTACTTGTTGGATCAGATGGCCATACATTATTTCCAATTATACCATATGTTTTAACTCCTCTGTGATATATTTCAGGTGAAGCTTTGATTTGCTTTGCACCTTTAAATTGTTTTACCCAAACATCATTTAAAGCTTCTAAATTTCGGCGAGGTTCACCTCCATTCTTATCAAGCGAAGAAACATAATAATTCAAATGTAAATCTTTCAGATCTTCATATCCAAGCTCATTCACAGTCATTTTTATGGCTTTCGTAAGCATTGCATCGGCAGTTTTGAATTGCACTTCTAACTTTTTGGCTTTGAAATGATTAATCACAGCCGGCATTGTTAAAGCACTTACAATTCCGATAACACCAAGCGTTATGAGAACTTCGGCAAGGGTAAATGCTGTGCATTTACGTGAAAAGTGAGAAGTGAAACGTGAAAAGACCGTATCGGGAAAGTTATTGCTGATTACGGAGTCACAGCCCTCTCTCTTTGTGAGAGGGAGCAGTCGTTTGCGAACTCCTGTGAGCATTACGA
>USOK01000009.1 GCA_900556295.1 uncultured bacterium
TTAAAAGTTCATAAACAATTTTTATCATCCCTTCAACTGTCATAGTTTCTTTCGTAACAACGACTCTACACTCAGGATAAGCTGTTGCCAATTCGGTTTTAAAAGCTTCGCCTTTCATTGTGTTTTGAGGGGCTCAATTTCTAATTCCTTGTTGTTCATATACTCCTAAGATAGCAGGTAATAATGGGTCATCTTCTCTTAAAATTAGAGCGTGGTCAAAATTCTTTAAAACATTCCAAGCAGTTTTTTGAATTTCGTTGCAAGGAAATACCATATTTACGCCCATATTAACAGAATCTTCAACTTCAATTGTTAACGTGCCTGTGTGTCCGTGCAAATATTGAGCTTCACCTTTAAACCCGTAAAAGCGGTGTGCGTACTGTAAATCAAATGTTGTTATTGATCTCATAATGTTCTCTCCTTTTTCTCTTTTTATTTTGGCACTACATAAACAAATCTGAATTAGAATTGTTACTTTTTCAAAATTTTTCTTATATTATATAACAAAAATTAATTTTTCATAAGCTTATATAAAATTATATTTATCAGAAAACATTCTAACATTATTTTTATCTCGTTTAACGAACGGAAAAAAACCACTTTTCGCCCAAAATCTCAATGTGTGTTCCGAAACGTCCATTTTTTCAGCAACTTCTTTAATCGTATACATTCTTGCCCTCCTAAAAACAAATTAACACAAAAACATCTGACAGTTAATAGTAACTATCAGGTGTTTTGATTTTGTTTACGTGTCGGCATGGCGTCTTGAAATTACTTCTCGCTCGTAACTGCCATTCATATTGCTGTCGCAGATATGAATTTCGTTCCTCGCTTCCCGAGTTAGCCACTCGTCCGCAATTTCGCAATGCCGACCTACTGTAACAGACTTTGCCTCTACGCCTCTTTGCATCTTGGCATCTAAAGAGCTTCCTCAACATCTTCAACAATCAATTCAGGTGTCAAGTGATAGCGGTTATATAATTCTTCCATCGGAATTCTGTCGGTAAATTCTTTCTTTCCACCGAAATTCAATACTTTCACATCAGAATTTCCAAAGTAACGAGCAACTTTTTCACCAAAACCGCCATCTAAAATTCCGTCCTCAAGAGTAATTACAACTTTGTGGTCTTTTTTCAACTCGTCGAGAAGCTCTTCATCAACCCCAGTCATAAATACAGGGTTAATTAAAGTTGCATCAAAACCAAGTTTTTCTTTAACAGCTTTTTTAACCTCTTTTCCTAAATTGAAGAAATTACCCAACCCTAAAATTGCAACTTTTTCACCCTTTTCAATAAGCTTAAACTTATTCAATCTGGAATAGTCTGTTGTATCTTTAACACCTGTCGATTCAAGCGGAATCATCGGAACACGGATTGCAACAGGGTGTTCTGTTTGATTTAGCGAATATTCAAGCATTGCAAGGTATTCTTCCTTGTTTATTGGTGATAAATAAACAAGATTTGGAATATTTGACATCATAGAAATATCAAAACTTCCTAAGTGAGTTGCATCTGCGTTTGAAATTCCGCCCCAGTAAACAAGAATTGTTAGTGGCGAATTATTCAAGCACAAATCTTGCGACAACTGATCGTAAGTTCTTTGAACAAATGATGTCATAATCGCCAAAATCGGTTTTGCGCCCATTTTTGCAAGAGCAGAAGAATATGCGACAGCGTGTTCCTCAGCAATACCGACGTCGGTATATTGTTTACCAAGTTCGTTTCTAAATTTCGAATCAAATCCGAATACCCCTGGAGTAGCAGCGTTTACGGCAATTACAGTTTTATCCTCTTTTGCTTTTTTCAAAATAAAATCTTTTGTAATAGAGGTATAATCTTCAACAACCTGAGCAGATTCTGCTTGTTCGGGTTTTGTATCTAACACACCGGGAAGTACCCAGTGAAAAGCTTCCTTGTTTTCTTCAGCAGCTACCAAGCCGTGACCTTTTACGGTCTTAATATGCACTACAATCGGGTGATTAATATCCTTTACACGTTTGAATGCTTCTATAAGTTTTTCAATATTGTTGCCATCATCAACATACATATAATCAAAGCCCATTGCCTTGAATAGGTTGCATTCTGCTTGCCCTTTCGTATCTCGAAGAAGTTTAAGATTAGTGTAAATTCCACCATGGTTTTCCGCAATAGACATATCATTGTCATTTAGGACAAGGATAATGTTTGAATCTAGTGCAGCTGCATTGTCAAAACCTTCCAAAGCTTCTCCGCCACTTAATGAACCATCGCCAACGATTGCAACAACATTTCCTTTTTCTTCTTTCAAGTCACGGGCCTTTGCAACTCCGACAGCCAAACTTGCTGCAGTTGATGTGTGACCAACCTTAAACAAATCGTGTGCACTTTCTTCCGGCGCTGTGTATCCTGTGTATTTCAAATAATTTTCAGGGTTTGTAAATCCTTCTTTTCTACCGGTCAAAATCTTGTGCGGATAGCATTGGTGAGAAACATCAAATACAAACTTGTCAACAGGAGAATTGAAAACATAGTGCATTGCAATAGTTGTTTCAATAATACCTAAGTTTGGTCCCATGTGTCCGCCTGTTGTATTTACTTTTTTTATAATAAGTTCTCGCATCTCGTCTGCAAGAAAATTCATCTCTTGAATTGACAATTTTTTCAAATCATCTGGTGTATTAACTTTGTCTAAAATCATTTTTGAATTCTCCTTAAATTCCAATTATACATTTTTGCCCATAACATAGGCTTCATTCATGTATCTTGTACGTTTCACTTCATCTTTTTGCCAAACGCCTGCTGCGTAAAGTAAACCTTTTTCCTGTGCACCATCAAGACAAGCTGTAAAACCGCGAAGTCCGTCGAATGTTCTTTCCAAGGCTTGTTCCCTCATATCGGCTGCGGTTGCGATAAAGTAAAAATCTTTGCCAATCATGCTTGTGTATCTAGAACAGCATCTGTCAATAAGAGTTTTAAGTTGACCGTTCATTGTATAAAAATATACAGGAGTTGCCATTACGATAACGTCTGCCTGAACCATTTTTTCTAGAATTTCAGGTGCGTCATCTTTTTGGGAACAAGCTGTGTAACCATTGTCATTACACAAACCACAGCCTGTACAGTAGTTTATTTTTTTATCTCTTAAAAATATTTTTTCGGCGTCATGTCCGGCTTCTTTTGCTCCTCTCAAAAATTCGTCGCATAATGTGTCTGAATTGCCGCCTTTTCTTGGGCTTGCAGATAAAATTAATACTTTTTTGCTCATAATATTCTCCTTATACAATTATTATTTTACAATTGAGAGTACACTCTCAGTCAAGCCCTTAATTTACGAATTTTTAATATTTTTTAATAATTAGTCATATAAGAACTATCCACCATCCACTACTCACTATTCACTCTATTTATGTTATTATGTTTTTATGAAAAAGGTTTTATGTTTTGGTGATAGCAACACTTACGGCTTTGTGCCGGGAAAGTGCACAAGATATGACAAAAATACTCGTTGGACGGGTGTTTTGCAGGCACTTTGCGGTTCTGATTTTTCAATAATTGAAGGTGGTTGTAATAATCGAACAGCTTTTGTCGACAATCCCGCAGGTGTCGAGCAAACAGGCTACAAAATTCTTCCTGAATACTTCACAAAAGATTATTTTGACATTGTTGTTTTGGCAATTGGAATAAATGATTTGCAACTGTTTTTCAGACCGACATTAGAAGAATTTGAACAAGGAATGGAAAAACTGATAAAAATAACCAAAGACCTATCACCTAATGCGAAAATAATCCTTGTTTGTCCGTCAAAACTAGATTTAGCAGGGATTAAAAGTGGTGTTTTCAGTTTTCAATTTGATGAAATTTCTGTTGAAAAATCTTATCATTTACCACAAATTTATAAAAAATTAGCAGAAAAACATGCGTGTAAGCTTGTAGACTTAAACGAGATTGCCAAAGTTTCTCCTCTTGATGGACTTCATTTTTCAGCCGAAAGCCATAAGAAAATCGCAGAAAATTTATATAAAAACCTAAAACAAACTATTTAACATTTTTAACCATTTTATTAAATATTGACACTAAAACATTAACCGTATCATCTACTGAATGATTATTTTTTCTTAGGCTTTTTAGGCTCGTTAAATAGTCAGTATCAAAAGCGATAACTTCACCACGTTTAAACAAATAAAATTGGTCTTTATCAAAAAAAGAAATATCTTCCTGCGATAATACATAATCAGGATATTCTTTAGTTGCTTTTTGAAATTTTTCTTTAATTTCCGGATTTGTTAAACAGTGCGGATAACTATAAAACTTTGCGCCAAAAGATGGTTTATTGTTTAATTGAACTTTTCCTATCATATATACATTACTCCCTTTTTAATTTAATAATAGTTTAACAATATATTCCATTAATATTAATTATTTTGTTACAAAAAATATAGTAACAAATTTTTGAATATAATCTAATGCTTTTAAATTTGTCAAATTTTAAAATACAAATATGAATTTAATTTGGTACAATAGCTTAAATAAACCAACTCTCAATCCTCCAGCAGAAACATTTGCGCCCGTGTGGGGAGTTTTGTATTTTTTGATGTTACTTGCCTTTTGGTTAATGCTATATTCTGACACCAATAAAGACAAAAAGCCTGCAATAATATTCTTTGTAATTCAATTATTACTAAACCTCTCTTGGAGTCCCGTATTTTTCTACTTCCATAATATCAAATTCGCCTTTGTTATAATTACATTGCTGACAATATTTTTATTACTCACAATTGTTGCTTTTTTCAAGATTTCAAAAAATTCTGGATACTTATTAATACCATACTTACTATGGTTACTTTTTGCAGTATACCTAAATTTTGAAATTATTAGGTTAAATTAATTACTTAATTTTCTTCAATGATGAAATAAAGTTGTTATGTTCAACATCCCCTTCAACTTTAGTTAAGAAAATTTGGCAGTCTTTTTCATCTGCGTCAATCGGCGGTAATTGCGAAATTTCTGCGGAATAGTAGTTGCGATCATTCCGGCTGCTCAATGGAATTCTGTTTGCTAAACTGTTGAGTGAAATGTTTCTCAAAAATCCTGCAAAACCTTTATTGCGGTTGCTAAATTTTGTATAAATTCTTAATGTTGCATCACTTTTTTCAATATCATAACGTCCAACAATAAACGAACTCAACTGAGGTGCAGATGACTTAATCATCATTCGCTCAACAACATTATCTCTTATAGACAGAGTTCCTATAATTTTATCAAAATTTCCTTCCGGAATATTAACCAAATCAGAAAAAGTCGATGGACTAATCATCACAAGTGGATTTCTGAATAAAGCAGCAAATTTCAAAATATATTCAACCAGCCCGACTTTTTGAATAGTACCATCTTTAATCATAAATTTTACAGAGCCGTTCAATTTCATTTTATCATCAGTATTAAGTTCAATCAAACCACTTGCTTTGCCGGAAATTTCTCTTGGAAGTGTTAATAAAGTTGTTGCAATAATATCAGAATTTACGTCCAAAATTCCGAGTTTTAAATTATATTTATGTTTTTTCAAATCACAATTAACTTTAGCTGACGAATGACCTTCTGCTATTGCAAAACGATTTGAATACATATTCAAAACACTATTTTTATCAAGAGTCAAAGTCGCTTTCACATCATCAAAATTTATATCTTTATATTTCCCCTCTTTGATATGCAAAACGCAATCTTCTACGATAAAATTTCCAATATCAAAAGTAGGAGTGTTATCATCATTATCTTTTGCTTCTCCAGACGGTTTTACGTCAAACTTTTCACTCGTAATAGCTTCTGAACTTTGGTTATTTGCAGATGCTATAAACTTTTCAACATCAACACTATCGATTGTCAAATTTGTATGTTTTACAACAATCGGGAATTTTATTTGGTTCAAAAGATTACCTGTAAAATCAAATTTAGAACGTCTGTAACCACCTTGTGCCGCAAGATTTAGCATTCCGGCAGTTGTTATCATCTCACCATGTTTTACAAAAACACGTTGAGATGGAATAAATACTTCGTCCATCGACAAATTTCCATTCAAATATGGGAAGTTTGCACCATTAATCATCTCCATTTTACCAGCAATTTTGCCTTTTTTAAACATTTTATCGCCGATTAAGACATTTAAAAATTCACTCGGTAAAGGACGAGGAATTTCAAATCCAAGATTCTTAACAAATGGTTCCGGCTTTGAAAAATCAATATTTCCAGCAAGTTTTACAACCGGCTTAACCTTTTGCGCCTGCTCTTTAGTAAAGCTATTAGGAACAATATAATAATCAATCGATTTTATATTCAACAAATTGTTTTCAAAGTGCAAATCTCCTTTAACGCCTCTAATGTAATCCACAGGAGTTAGCGAAGCTCCATCTACGAGAATATCTTGACCTTTCTTCACTCCAAACAACCAAAGAATATCAATTTTGTTGTTTTTTGATTTTAAATCTATTTTTGTTTTTGTTGAACCTCCAACCAATTCCACTCTTGTCCCAATCATTTTAGACAAATAATTCAACATGAAATCATTTGTAACAACTGCACGGGCAACAATATCTGTATCAATTGATTTTAAATAATCTTTAACAGTTCCATGCATTTCAACTTTGTTAGCTTGCTTGCTATTATAATACCCATTAAAACCAGACAAAGTAATGTCTCTTTGGGTCATTGCAATTTTACCTTTTTGCAAAAGCAATGGAATATTACTCAACGGAACGATTTTACATGAAATTTTATTTAAATTCACAATACCCTTAAGGTCGTTATTAGAAAGTTTTACATTAAAATTAAAACTACCTTTCAAATCTTTGAAATAGCTTAAAGGCTCATCTAAATTGTTTTCTACAATACCGGAATCAATCAGTGTCAAAACATCTGCAACGTCTATTTTGTTTGAAAAAACTTCTATTTTATAATTCTTCTTTTTATCTGCCCAAGCATTAAAGCAAATTTTAGAATTGTTGAAAATTAAATAACAATTTTGAACCCAAATTGCTTTATTTTTAATAAATACCGCGTTTCTATCTGCAAAATTAAAATGCAAATCTTTGCCATCTTTTCGAATATCAGATGTCAAATTAAAATGAACATACCTCAAAACCTTTTGCGTATTATCAATTCTTAAATCATCTGCCTTTAAGGTTACATAAGTTTCAGGTTCAACCTTGTACATAAACATTGATTTTTTAACATACAGCAAAGAATCAAAGAAATCATATTCCCATTCTGACTTCTTTTGTCCTTCTTTTTTTGTTTGAGACAAAGCCATCAATTTGTTTATATCAGCAAAAATATAATCTGCACCAAACTTTTGAATGATTATGTTTTTATCAAAAATTTCCTTAAACGAAATAATCGTATCAAAATTATTTACACTCAAAAGGCTTGCTCCTTTTTTAGAAACAGAAAGTTCTTCAACCTTAAATTCTATAACAGGCGAAAGCGAAGTCTTCAGCTCTGGGTGAATAATTGAAACATCCAATTCTGCGTATTTATTTAACATTTTTTCTGCAAAACTGATAAACGTTGGATGGGAGACAGCATATGGCAAGACTTTTAAATACAGTGCAAACGGAGCCACAGCAAGAATCCCCACCGTTGCACCTAGGCTCACTATAATCTTTGCCTTCTTACTCATCACCATAACTAAATTATAACATAAATTTTTATAACTAAAACCTTCAACTCTAAAAACATTTTATGCTATTATCTAATTATGAGAAAACTATTTGTTGCGTTATGTTTAATATTTTCGCTATCGACATCTTTTGTTTGGGCAGAAGATCAACAGTCTGTAAAAGCCCAAATTTCTATGAATGATTTGACTGTTTACAGTACATGTGACAAAAAGAATTTATTCGGACTTAAAGACAAAGCAGGAAATATAATTGTCGAAGCACAATATAAAAAATTAATCCGACTAGGTAATACTTCTTGGATTATTAATAAAAAGAATAAATATGGAATTATTGACTGCAGTGGCAATTACCTTGTTGAACCTAAATACAGACACGTTGACAGAATGCTGGGCAAATATGCAAAACTCGGCAACGAAAACGATTACGGCGTATATAACGAAAATGGAGAAACCATAATCCCAAACGAATACATGGCAATAAATATGCTTTTTGGCGAAATGTTTCTTATCAAAAAAAATTACAAATATGGCGTTGCAGACAAGAACGGTAAAATTATTTTAAACACTATTTTTGATGAAATATATATGCCACAACCGAATATTATGCGCATAGAATACAACGGTCAGTGGTATGAAATTGAACAGATTGCCGGTGGAGAAATCAAATTACCGGAAGATGTCAAAAATATTAAAACAAACAGCAACTTTAAAGTAACAGAATTCGTAAAAGATCCACTTACTGCATCTGGATATTCGGCTGTTACATTTACTGATTATTTCTTAAAAATATTTTCGTCAATATCACCTTCCCACGAAGAAACTATTGATGAACTTATGCTCTCTCAAGGCGCTGATACTGTTAATATTTTCATTAAATTTACTTGGTTGCCTAAATATCCATTTACGTTCGCTAAAAAATATTACCACAATATAAGGACTCCAAATAACGGGCCACTTAGCAACGTAAAAAGCGATTTAAAAAAGAAATTGGATTGATTTAACACTTACTCTTTTACGTGGTCTAATGCCATTTCAAGAATCACTTTAACATGTTCATCAATCAGTGAATAACAAACATTTTTACCTTGTTTTTCAGCTTTCACGAGTTTTGCTGTCCGCAAAATTTTCAACTGATGAGAAACCGCAGACTTTGTCATATCCAAAAGTACAGCCAAATCATTTACACACAACTCAGCTTCTTCCAACGCCCATAGCAAACGTATTCTTGTACTGTCACCCATTACTTTAAAAAAGTCTGATAAATCATACAATTCTGTCAAATCCGGCATATTCGGCAATATTTTTTCTACCAATTCCGGATTAATTGCTTCGCAGTCTGTTTTTCTAAGTTCCATAATTTTATTATAGTTTAACAATTGTTCAATTGTCAAACTTTTGTAACAAAAACAACAATACACCTTGACAATTGAATAGTTGTTCAATTATAATACTAATAGAAACACGTTATATAAGGACTAGATTATGTGCGAACACGATCACAACCACCATCACAGTGACGAACAAGAAAACAACAAACTCGCAATTGCTAAGCTCGTTATTTCAATCGTAATATTTGTAACTGCCACAATATTACATCCTACAGGTTTAAACAGATTATTAATCTATTTTTCAGCATACTTGATTGCTGGCGGAGATGTTGTATTAAAAGCTATCAAACACATTTTGAAAGGCAAAGTTTTTGATGAAAACTTTCTTATGGTTCTTGCAACTGTTGGCGCTCTCGCAATTGGCGAGTATCCGGAAGCTGTAATGGTTATGGTTCTCTACAAAATCGGCGAAATGCTTCAGGATTACGCAGTTGAAAAATCAAAAAAATCAATTTCCTCATTAATGAACATCCGTCCAGATTATGCGAATATTGTTGTTAACAGTGAATTGATTAAGAAAAAACCTGAAGATGTAAAAATCGGCGATACAATTGTTGTAAAAACAGGGGAAAAAATTCCACTAGATGGGATTGTAATAAATGGTCATGCATCCATTGATACTTCAGCTCTTACAGGCGAAAGTGTTCCAAAATGTTTAAAAACAGGTGACAACGCAGTAAGCGGGTGTATTAACACAAATGGAGTTCTAACCATCAAAGTTGAAAAAGAGTTCGGCGAATCAACTGTTTCCAAGATTTTAGAACTTGTTGAACACGCAAGTTCAAAAAAAGCAAAAGCTGAAAACTTTATAACCAAATTTGCAAGATATTACACTCCGGCAGTTGTTTTTGGCGCAGTTGCTTTAGCTATTTTACCGCCATTATTTATTCAAGGCGCACAATTCAGTACTTGGTTGCAACGAGCTCTTACTTTCTTAGTAATTTCTTGCCCATGTGCACTTGTAATCTCTGTTCCTCTTGGATTTTTTGCAGGAATCGGCGGAGCTTCAAGAAATGGGATTCTTATCAAAGGTGCTTGCTATATCGAAGCACTTTCAAAACCTTATACCGTAGTTTTTGACAAAACAGGCACTTTAACCAAAGGAACATTTGCTATAACCTCAATTAATCCAGTAAAAAACATTACTACAGATTATTTACTTAAAGTGTCCGCTTATGCCGAAAATTATTCAAACCATCCGATTGCAAGTTCTATCAAAAATGCTTTTGCTGAAAAAATTGATAAGGACTTAATCAACAATGTTGAAGAAATTGCAGGAAACGGAGTGAAAGCAACTGTTAATGGAAAAGAAATTCTTGCAGGAAATTGCAAATTGATGAAAATGTTCAATATTGCTTACATAGAAGCAGAAAATATTGGGGCCTCAATATATATCGCAGAAAATGGCAAATTTATTGGCTCTATAACAATATCCGACGAACTTAAATCTGACTCAAAACTCGCAATAGAAAAACTTAACAAAAAAGTAAAACAAACAGTTATGCTAACCGGCGACTCAAAAACTCCGGCAGAATACGTTGCGAAAGAACTAGGAATTAAAAATGTTTATTCAGAGCTTTTACCTTCGCAAAAAGTTGAAAAACTTGAAGAATTAATTGAAGCAAAACAAGGAAGCGTAATTTTTGTTGGCGATGGAATTAATGATGCTCCGGTTTTGACCCGTGCAGATGTCGGAATTGCAATGGGTGGATTAGGTTCTGATTCCGCGATAGAAGCGTCTGACGTGGTAATAATGACTGATGAGCCTTCAAAAGTCTCTAAAGTAATCTCAATTGCACACAAAACAATGACAATTGTAAAAGAAAACATTGCTTTTGCCCTAGGCATAAAAGCATTGTTTTTAATCCTAGGCGCATTTGGATTTGTAACAATGTGGGGGGCAGTCTTTGCCGATGTCGGTGTAACCCTTATAGCCGTGATCAATTCTTTAAGAGCATTAAAAGAATAAGATAATAAAAAAGGTTGAGCTCTAAAATAGTTCAACCTTTTTCTAACTAATAATTCATTTCCCAGTTGTCGTCTAAAATTTTACCAAAACATCCATACCAACATGCTCCATTACCATTACAACACGCATTATAACTAGCTTCTCGCTGTGCAGATGTTAATGGCGCTGTTGAACCATCCTGCGAAACATCATCTATATAGCCATTTTGATAAACATATATTGCATACATATCTCTACCGGCTATGTTTGGTCCTTTGGATCCGTTTGTATCTACATAAACATCAAATAAAATCCCGTTCATACCACCGTTATAATATTGATAAGAAATAGAAGCTCCGTTAACCAATGTCAAATATGCAGGATGATTTGTCCCCAAACTATGTCCACTCATATTTTTATACTCGCTATTTGGTGGGAAACAAGGAGTTCTTGTTGCTCCACAATCATTTGCTATTTTAAAAGTGTTCCTGAAAAAAGTTGCTAAAGCGTCTTGAGAATTTATTCCGGCCTCTTTTAAATTAACAGCATTTCTCTCTGTTTGATAGCGTAAAAGCCCTTGTGATAAATCATTATAAACCTTATGCAACTGGGTTACATAACTCTTTTTTTGATAATTTTGCATCAATGTCGGAACGGTCATAGCAGAAACAACACCAATAATACCAAGAGTCACTAAAACTTCCGCAAGAGTAAAAGCTGTACGCTTAGAAGAACAACTAATCTGCATGGTATTAATTCTTTCTTTAAGAATATTCGTTTTTAATACTTTACAACATTTTACTAAACTCTTAAATCTTTTCATGAAAAACCTCTTTTCTATGTGCTTTTGAATTTTAACATATTTTTTCAACAGTTTCAATATAAAAAGAGCCGAAAATAAATTTTCAACCCTCGTATTTTATATTATCTAATAAAATTTGTCAGAATTTTGGCTTCTGTTTGCGGATGGTCAATTCCTGATTTTTTACCGACTTCAATACATTTTAACAACCAAGCCATATTGTTTCCCAAAACTCTCATAATTTGTAAGCCTTCTTCATCTCTTCTTACATCATCAGGCGAGTTTTGCGCACCATGAACCATACACCAATAGTTTGACGAAACTATAGGCATTTGATTTATTGTAAAATGTTTTGTAATCGCATCAAGCGAAGCTGTTGTCCCAGCACGTCTTGCAGAAACTATTGCAGCCGCAGGCTTAAACGCAAAATATTTACTTCCCGCATAAAAAACTCTATCCATTACAGAAAGTAATCTTCCCGCCGGATGTGCATAATAAACAGGTGAACCAAAAATAAAACCATCCGCAGTTTTTGCTTTTTCTATAATCTCATTTACAACATCATCTTTAAACACACAGCCTTCAATTTTTCTACAAGCACCGCATCCTGAACAATCTCTAACTGCATCCTTGCCTATTTGAATAATTTCTGCTTCTATTCCGTTGTTTTCAAGAGCCGATGCAACCTCAGACAGCGCCGTAAAAGTACATCCATGCTCATTTGAACTACCATTTACCAATAATACTTTCATTATAAAAACCTCCTGTTTTTATTATATAAAAAAGAACCTGATTTAACAGATTCTTTTAATCTTAGAAAAAGCCGGCAAAAAGATTTATTTTGTTTATTTGTCAAGAAGCAATTTATGTGCCGGCATAGAAATTTTTATAAACTATACTGTTCTCTTTACAATACTTATCAATTTCTTCTGAAAGTTCTTCAAAGTATTTCGAATGCTTTTTGTTGTAGATATCTTCGTAAATCGATTTAAATATCGGATATTCTTCCTGAATAAACTTGAAGATATTTGTTTTAAAACTTGTCCTGAGAGTAAGCAGTCAAACCAATACTCATCAGTGTAATCCTTTGTTAACTCAATTATTTTTTTGAAATCAGTTATCTCTGGAATTACAGGGGCTATAAAAACTACAGTCCTAATTCCATTCTCCTTTAAAATTTTTAATGTTTCAAGTCTTTCTTCAACACTTGATACAAAAGGTTCTAATTTTTTACGCATATTTTCGTCAACAGTGCTGATAGACAAGGCTATTTCGACATGTTTCATTTTCTTAAACAAATCAACATCTCTTAACACAAGTTTGTATTTTGTAACAACACTGATAAAAGCCTCCGATGGGACAAGCTGAGTCATTATTTTGCGAGTTATTTCATGTTTTTTTTCATAAGGATTATACGGATCAGTAACCGTACTAATCAGAACTTTTTTATTCTTAATCTTAAAAATATTAATTCTTTTACGAGTTTGTTTTATATCAATAAACTCACCCCAGGCTTTTGAATGTTTACTAAAACCTACCATATATGCTGCATAGCAGTATAAACATTTGGCTGGACAACCAACAAACGGATTTATCACATAATCAAGTGTTGTTAGTTTGCTTTTATTTAAGTAGTCCTTAACTCGTTTTGTATCTTCAACAACCATAAAAAAATAATACGGGGATTGCTACAAGATGTCAACAAAGTACCAATCTCATTCGTGAACACATATATCCTTTTCGATAATAGCCGGAGTTGCAGAAGAGATAATAATTTCAAGGTATTTATCATTATTTTTTTTTATATTTTCAGCAATTGTTTTTATCTGCTCATCTTTTGTGAAGTAATGCTTCACTGCGTACTTTATAACCAACATACCCTTATTTTTATTTTTTTCAAATTTATATATATCATATTCGAAATATTTCTTAGCATTTTCACATCCGTTAACAAGAAAACTTATCACTGCTTTATCTGCTTTTTTGTTTTCTACAAGTTTCAAAAGGACGCTATTTTCTGTATTTTCAACGGTTTTGTCGAAGGTTTCAGCATATTTTACAGGATTATTTTCGTTTGGATAGGCATAGACCCCAATCATTTTTGACCAATTACCAACATTTTCAGAGTTGCGAAAATACTCGTTACCATACCCCTTTGTAAGCGGAGCTAGAGCGCTATATTTAAGCTTGTAAACTTCATTTTCAAAATGAATTTCTTCAGCATTACAAATCAAATTTGGGATTAAAAAAGCTAAAATTGCAAATAATAATTTTTTCATACTCAAATTTAAGCATGCTTTCACGAAAAAAAAATTGTACAAATGGACAGTTTATATCGACTTACCTATCTGCCACAATCACTTACAAACTGTCATTTACAGTCGTAAAATCTTTACCACCTACAGCTTTATAAATGTTAATTGTAGAAATAAGATAATTTATTTTACCGTTAACTTCATCTTTTTCTGCAACAAGAAGTCGTTCTCTGTCTTTCATTAAGTCTAGATTTGATTTTGCGCCGATATTGAATTTTTCGTTTGCAAGTTGAAATTTTTCGTTTTCAAGGTCGTAACGTTTAATGCTTTCTTTGTAGTTCAAATCACGTGTAATTGCGCCACCTAGTGAGTTATTAACTTCTTGAATTGATGTCAAAATTGTTTTTTCGTACATTTGTTGAGCTTTTTCAAGTTCAAGCTTTTTGTATCTTAAAGTTGCCATTTTGGCACCACCTGTAAACAAATCTATTGACGGAACAAAACCGATTAAAGATTTGAATGTGTGGTTTCCAAAGATGTTTGTTAAGTTGTATGCACTAAATCCTGCTTGCCCATACAAAGTAAATTTTGGCAAAAAGTCACGGCGTGCAACTTTTACATCAATTCCAATTTTTTGTACGTAATCTTCTGCCTTCAAGTAATCCGGTCTGTATTGAATTACTTCTGCATTAATCCCTGATGGTAACGGAATTACGGAGATATTTTCATAAGTTCCTCTTTTTACTTCTGATAAATCCTTTTCTCTCAGACCTGTTAAAACACCGACTTCTCTACCGATGACAATTCTGCTATCAATATATGTATTTAATTCTTCTTGTAGTTGAGTTAAAAGTTGTTTTTCATTCATCAAATCCATTACGGTGCATAAGCCGTTTTTGAATTTTTTGTCTTGTAATTTCACAACTTCTGTTTGAATTTTTACCAATTCTTCTTGGTTTTTAATCAATTTGTCAAGTTTGACAAGATTGAAATAATTCGCTGCAAGAGAAGATGTCAAATATATATATGAAGCTCTTTCGTTTTGCTTAACCATTTCAAGTTGCTTTTTGACAGACTTGGTTTTCAAATAATTTTCTCCCCAAATATCGGCTTCGTAACTCAATGTTGCCGGTAAGAGGAAATTGCTTTGAGAATAATCTGGAATTGTTATCCCGCCAAATTTAATAGTTGAAGATGAAAAATCTCTGAATACATCGCCTTGAAAACCGGCATGTGGCAATTGATTAGCAAAAGCCATTTTTACAACTTGATCGGCTTGTTTTACGTTAAGTGTTGCAATTTTTAAATCCTGATTGTTTTCAAAAGCGGTTGAAATATATTCTGTCAAAATCGGGTCGTTATATTTTTGCCACCAATCAAGATTTATATATTCAATTCTGTTATCAATCTTATTTTTAGTCGTTTTTGCTTGTGCCACGCTAATTGAGCACAATAATAGTATTAGGGTAAAAAGTATTTTTAAATTTTTCATGCTTGCTATTTCCTTTTCTTGTGTTATCATAATAACACAAAGAAAAATCATGGACAAGAAAGATTTATTAAAAAGTAAAATTGGAATGAAACTTGTGCGTGTAGGCAAGATGGTACGTGCAATTGCAACCCAAAAATTTGTAAAAGCGAATTTTGAAATTACCCCGGAACAGTTCACAGTACTTGCAGCGATATTGGACCATGACGGTTTATATCAAAGGCAAATCGGAGCACTTACGCTAAAGGACAGACCAAACATAACAAGAATTATAAATATACTGGAAGCCAAGGAGCTTGTAACCCGTACCCCTGATGTTAATAAAAGAAAGGTTTTCAAAATTAACATTACCGAAAAAGGCAAAAAAGAGTATGAAAATACTCTTCCGACGGTGCTGGAACACTGGCAGGACTCCATTAGCGGAGTGAATGATGAT
>USOK01000010.1 GCA_900556295.1 uncultured bacterium
AAACACAAAAAGTAATTGTTAAAGGTGTTAATATTCGTAAAAAACATGTTAAACCTAGAAAACAAGGCGAAGAAGGCGGAATTATATCATCAGAATGTGCTATTCATAGTAGCAAAGTTAATGTAGTTTGCCCAAAATGTAATAAGCCAGTAAGAGTAGGTTATAAAATAGAAGAAAGCGAAAAAGTTCGTGTTTGTAAAAAATGTGGTGAACAATTGGATGCAAAATTATAATTCGTGTTATAATTAGAGCATCAAAGAATTAAGGAAATACGAAAATGACAACAAAAACAAGAAGTTTAAAAGCAAAATACCAAGAAGAAATAATCCCTGCATTGACAGAGAAATTTGGCTATAAAAACATCAACCAAGTTCCAAAACTTCATAAGATTGTTTTGAATATGGGGGTTGGTGAAGCTTCTCACAACTCAAAAATTGCTGAAGCTATCGAAGCTCAATTGACTAAAATTGCAGGTCAAAAATGCGTAGTTACAAAAGCTAAAAAATCTATCGCATCTTATAAGTTAAGAGAAGGAATGCCTGTTGGAGCTATGGTTACATTACGTGGCGAAAGAATGTATGACTTCTTACAAAAACTTATTTGTGTAGTTCTTCCTCGTATTCGTGACTTCAGAGGTATTTCACCTAAGAGTTTCGATGGTCGTGGTAACTATACATTAGGCTTGAAAGAACAAGCTTTGTTCCCTGAAATCACTTATGAAGAAGTTGATTTGGTAAAAGGTATGAACGTATCAGTAATTACAACAGCTGAAACAGATGAAGAAGCTAGAGAATTATTGAAATTGTTAGGAATGCCTTTTAAAGGAATGAACAAATAGGGAGCGTAGCCGCTCCACCCACCACTCAGGATTTGTATAAGTTTACAAGGCTTGAGTACATAAAAGAGCGTAGCTGTTCCACCCGTTTGCTCGGGAAATCGTTAGTTAATAAAAAACAAACAACATAAAAGGAGAAATTCATGGCTAAAAAAGCGATGATAAACAAAGAACTAAGACGCGAAAAACTTGTTGCAGCAGGAAAATATCCAGCAGTAAGACTTCATAACAGATGCAGCATTTGTGGCAGACCTCACGGTTACCACAGAGATTTCGGTCTTTGCAGAATTTGTTTAAGAAAAATGGCTCACCAAGGTTTGTTACCTGGTGTTACAAAAGCAAGCTGGTAATGCCGAAGGCGTGTTTTCCCATCAGGCAAACGTTTGTTATGGGAGTATGCTTTGCGTATAGCAGTGAGTATAATTGCTAGGCAAGTTTAGGCGAGCTGTAACAATTATATGATAAATCTAAATATATAAATAACCAAAAGACCGAGGGATGCGGTCTTTTTTGGTGTTTATAAAATATTATAGATTGGTACTGATAAGTATTTATTATATGTAACTAATAAATATCCAAAAACAAAATAAGTTCTTAAAATATTTGTTAAAAGATATTACAAAAGATCTAAAAATAATTATTTTTCGAATAGATTTATTAAGTTTTGTAAAAATTGTAAAATTGGCTGAAATCCTGTTATAATCCCCTATATGATATGATATGATATGATATGAGGGGAAATGTGTCTATTTTGAAAAAATAAACCGGCGCTTGTTTTTATATAAATAAGAGAGTTAATGCAAGGAGAGCGCAATGGTTCAAATTAATATTGGTACAGGTCAAGGTATTACACAAGCGATTAGAGAAAAAATTGGTGCTACCAATATTAAAAACTCTGATTTGGGTACTTGGCAAAAAGTTGTTGCCGAGGTGAATAATGCTCAAGCTAAGGACAAGAGTATATTTAAGTCTGGTGAAAATAATACTACAGATACGACCAAATTGGATGACAGTAGTACTTATCATTCAAATTTCGTTGTTGATGAAGGGAATATCGAAATTGATGACGGGGTTTGGAGTAGAATAAAGGCGCTTTTGACAGGAAAAACAGAGACAAGTGTGCCTGCAAAAGAAACTAATCCTTCGAATGCTCCTACACAGCCGGGAAACAAAAACGAGACATCGAACGGACAAACTTTAGTATCAAAAAACAATAATGCAGAAATTTTGAATAAAGAAACATTTCAAACTCCGAAAAAATATTTATCAGCCGGAGATTTGGAGCAGTGCAAACAAATGCTACATTTAGAAGAATTGCCGGATGGAGTTTCTATTGCTAAAGAAAATGGTCAATTTTTGTATTTTAAAGAAGGAAAACAAATATCTTTCCAAGAAGTAAAAAATCTGGCACAAAAAGCGCCTGCTCAGGAGGCAATAGTTGAACCGAAAATTTCAGAAAACTCAGAAGCCAAGAAACCAGTAGAAAACCAAAAAAATGAGGCAAAAACTGTTGAAAATAACAAAGGTGATAGCCCTCTATATGATTATACTGATACTGCTGTTATGTCTGCTCTATATAATACGCCTGCCAATAAAGCATTATTAGGAGAGTATGTACAATATCTAGTATCTCCTGATAATCCTGAAGCTTATTCTGAATGCGGGTATAATAAGGAACACATTGCTGGGGCTTTGAATGATATAGTTTTGTTAAAACCATCTCATGCAATTGTTTTGAATAATAATATTCGAATTGTGAAAAACAATGATAACTCAATAACAGTAATAGATAGCAACAAAGATGTAAATTCTAATATTACATATAATGCGGATGGCACATATCGTTCTGGAAATGTTGAAGAGGATGGGGATTTTAATACTATTTCAAAATATGTTGACAGATATTTATTTTCGGAAATGGAAGATGGATTTACATTTGAATAAGTTTAATTTTTATAAACCCATATTAAATTGTTAATTTTTCGTAATTTCTATCTTGCAAATGAGTTGGTTTTATGCTAAAATCACTTTGTCAGACTATCGAAAGACGTTCCCTGATGTGGAGCAAAAATTAATTCGACAAGTGACGAGTAGAATGGATACTGCTGAATAGTCAGTAAGTCCGCAAGAGTAAAGGAATAAAATTATGTCAATGACAGATCCTATAGCAGATATGCTAACTAGAATCAGAAACGCTATGACGGCTTCTCACGCTAACGTAACTATGCCGGCTTCTAAATTGAAAGAACAATTAGCTAAGTTGTTAAAAGAAGAAGGTTATATTTCTGATTACATCGTAAAAGCTGAAGGTAAATTCAATGTTCTTGAAATTACATTGAAATACGACGCTAAAAATAAGCCTGTTATTACTAAATTAGAAAGAATTTCTAAACCAGGTTTGAGAAACTACAGCAAAGCTAAAGACCTTCCAAAAGTTTTGGGTGGTATGGGTATCGCTGTTGTTTCTACAAGCAAAGGTCTTTTAACAGACAGAAAAGCTCGTAAAGAAAACATCGGTGGCGAAGTTCTTTGCTACGTATACTAGGAGCGTAGCCGCTCCACCCACCCATCAGGTGTTGGGTCTTGGAGAAAGGTCTATGACTTCGCAAAAAGGTGAGTATTGTATGAGTTGAAACTATGTTTATATTTGTGCGAAGCACCGATTTGAACTTTTCACTTCTCACTATTCACTTTTTACAAAATCCAAACATAATTGGTAGAAAAGTTTGGAAAAAGTACATAATATACCAAAAGGAGAAAATAAAATGTCACGTATTGGTAAAAAACCTATTGAAATTCCTAACGGAGTTGAAGTAAAAATAGAAGATCACCAAGTTACAGTTAAAGGGCCTAACGGTACTGAAGTTGTTAGTGTTAGACCTGAAATTGCTGTTAAAGTTGAAGATAATCAAATCGTTCTTTCTAAAGTTGGAACAACTCGTGAAACTGACGCATTGTTCGGTTTGTTCAGAACTTTGATTGCTAACGCTGTTCATGGTGTAACTCACTTGTTCGAAAAGAAATTGGAAATCCAAGGTGTTGGTTACAGAGCTAGCATGGAAGGTAAAAACCTTAACCTTGCATTAGGTTATTCTCACCCTGTAATCGTTGAACCGCCAGAAGGAATTACAATTTCTGTTGAAGCTAACACAAAAATTTCTGTAAAAGGTGCTAACAAACAAACAGTTGGTGACGTTGCAGCTTTTATCAGATCTAAAAGACCTCCTGAAGTTTACAAAGGAAAAGGTGTTAGATACGAAGGCGAACACATCAGACGTAAAGCTGGTAAAGCTGGTAAAAAATAAGATAGTCGCTTAGGTTAATTCTCGCCACTTGTGGTGAGGAATTCAATAGAATTACATGCGGAGGGTGCAAAGCCCGTTAAAGCAGTAAGAAAGGAAAATTAAATGATTAAACAAGAAATTAGAAAACCAAAAGTACAAAAAAGACATAAGTCAATCAGGGTAAAATTGGCTGGAACAGCTGAATTCCCTAGATTAGCTGTATACAGAAGTACAAAACATATTTACGCTCAATTGATTGATGATGACAATCATGTAACTTTGGCATCAGCATCTTCAAATGACAAGGAATTAAAAGAAAAATTAGCTCACGGTGGTAACATCGAAGCTGCTAAACTTGTTGGCGAAGAAATTGCTAAAAAAGCAAAAGTTAAAGGCATTGAATGTGTAGTATTTGACCGTGGAGGTTTCTTATACCATGGTCGTGTTGCAGCATTAGCTGATGCAGCTAGAGAAGCAGGCTTAATGTTCTAATGTTTGTTTACACAAACATCAAAAACTTTAAAGAACCGTCAGAAATGACGGTTCTTTTTGTTAATACAGTCAATTCATTAAAAAATAATTAATAAAATCGGAGTTTGGTGTTTTTTATATTATTATATGATTAGGAGATAATATAATATGGAATACAAAGATTATTATGAAACGTTGGGTGTAAAACGAGATGCTACTGATGCGGAGATAAAATCTGCATACAGAAAACTTGCCCGTAAATATCATCCTGATGTAAATAAAACAAAGGAAGCAGAAAGCAAATTTAAAGACATAAATGAAGCTTATGAGGTTCTTGGCGACAAACAAAAACGTCAAAGATATGACAGTTTAGGAGCAAATTGGCAAGGCGGACAAAGCTATACCCCACCTCCTGGATTTGAACAGTTCGGTTTTGGTGGCGGTCAAGGCGGTTATCAAAGTTTTAACTTCAACGGTCAAGATATGGGTGGCTTTTCAGACTTCTTTAGCTCATTGTTTGGTGATATGATGGGTGGAGGATCAAGAGGTGCTCAAGGTATGAACTTTGGCGGTTTTGATTTTGGCGGAGCACAAAGCTCTGGACAAAGAACTTCTTCAAGACGACGTGCAGCTCAAGAACCGAAAGCTGAAAATCTTGATGTGACAATGAATCTGAATATTACAATAAAAGATTTGTTTGATAAAAAGCCAATTAATGTCAAATTCAATAATATTGAACGTTGTACAAAATGCTCTGGCAATGGCGGTTATTGTTCCGAATGCGGAGGTACGGGGTTTAAATCTGAACCGAAATCGATTAAGGTTAAATTGCCGACAGATGTAACAGAGGGACAAAAACTTCGTGTAAAAGGCGAAGGAAAGGTTGATGCTTACGGCCGAAAAGGAGATCTCTACCTCGTTATTAATATAAAAGATAAAGAATATGAGGTTAATGGATCAGATTTGACTAAAGAAGTTGAGATTACTCCTTCGGAAGCTGTTCTTGGCTGTAAAAAAGAAATTGAAACTTTGCATGGAAAAATTGGAATAAAAATTCCCCCTAAAACATCTTCTGGACAAGCTTTGCGATTGAAAGACTTAGGTTTGCCGAAAAAAGGAGGAGGCTATGGAAACCTTAATGCTAAGGTAAAAATAGTTATTCCAAGAAATATTACTGATAAACAAATTGAGTTGTACAAAAAAATTGCAGAGTTATAAAACTAAATAAATCATTGACAATATCCCCCTTTATGTAGGAAAATGAAGCCTATAAGGGGGATATTTTAATGACTAAAGAAACTTTTTTGCATGAAAAACACGTTCAATTGGGGGCTAAGATGGTTGATTTTGCTGGGTGGCATATGCCAGTTCAATACACATCCATTATTGAAGAGCACAAAACTGTTCGTGAAAAGGTCGGCTTGTTTGATGTGTCGCACATGGGAGAGGTTTTTGTTAAAGGGAAAGAGGCTATGGAGTTTTTGAATAGCATTGTTCCTCAAGATATTTCAAAATTAAATTATGAAAAAGCTGTTTATTGTCAATTGCCGAATAAAAAAGGCGGATTGATAGATGATTTAATTATTTATAAATTGGGAATTCTTGAATATTTGGTTATTTGTAATGCTTCAAGAATTGATGAAGATTTAAATTGGATGGTTCGTAATAGCAAGAATTATGATGTAAAAATAGAAAACGAATCTCATAACTATTCATTGTTGGCGGTTCAAGGTCCTTTGGCAGATAAATTATTAAGGAAAATGGGATTGGATACGCAACAAGAATCATTTACAATTAAGGTTGCAAAGATTGCCGGAATTAAGGTTTTGGCTTCTCGTACCGGATATACCGGAGAAGATGGGTATGAAGTATTGGTAGAAAATCATCATTCAGAATATCTATGGGATAAGATTTTAGAGGACGGTGCCGAATTCGGAATTAAGCCAATTGGCTTAGGAGCAAGGGATACTTTAAGATTGGAAGCTTCTCTTCACTTGTACGGTAATGATTTGGACGAAAACACAACTCCGATTGAAGCAGGTTTGAGCTGGTCTGTTCCGAAAGATAAAACAATTGATTATAATGGAAAAGATGTTATAATGGAGCAAATTAAGAATGGTACGCAAAAGAAACTTGTTGGCTTGAAAATGCTTGATAAATCAATTGCTCGTCATGAATATGAAGTTTATAAAGATGGTGAAAAAATTGGCGTTGTAACAAGTGGAGGGCCTTCACCAATGCTTGGAGCAAATATTGCACTTGCTTATGTTAAAAATGATAAAGATATTTGCACAGGAAGCGTTGTTCAGGTTATGATAAGAGAAAAACTGCATGATGCAGAAATTGTAAAACGCCCATTTATTACAAAAAGAAATAAAATTAAGTTATAATATACAAAAAGGAGAAATTAATGAGTATTACAGAAAAAATTCTTTGTTCAAAATCTCACGAATTTTTATTAGACAATGGTGACAATACATTCACTATTGGTTTAACTGATTATGCGGTTGAACAATTAGGCGACATCGTATTTTTGGAATTGCCTGAAATTGGTACTGAGTTTAAAAAAGGTGAAACCTTTGCGACAATTGAATCTGTAAAGGCTGCTTCTGAAATTTATATGCCGATTAGCGGTAAAATTTTGGAAATTAATGAGGCTGCAGTTGACGCTCCTGAAATTTTGAACGAGGACAGTTATGAAAAAGGCTGGCTTGTAAAAGTTGAGGCTACAGGTGATGCGTCAGAACAAAATGACCTTTTAGAATACGAAGATTACAAAGAAGAATTGGAATAAAATATGAAAAACTTTTTAGTACATACTGATGAAGTCAAAGCAGAAATGCTTGAAAGTATTGGCGTTGCAACGGTTGAAGATTTGTTTAAACAAATTCCGGAGCAAGCAAGAATGGAAAAACTTGATTTAGGGAGAGCGTTAAGCGAAGCTGAAACTCAAAGAAAGGTTAAAAACCTTGCTAAAAAGAATAATACGGATTACGTAACATTTTTAGGAGCAGGAACTTATAATAAATTCATTCCAGCCTGCATCTCTCAAGTTGCAAATCGTTTTGAATTTTTAACGGCTTATACTCCGTACCAGCCAGAGATTTCGCAAGGCACACTTCAAATTATGTACGAATTCCAGACAATGATTTGTCGTATTACAGGCATGGATATTTCTAATGCAACAATGTATGATGCTGCAACAGCTTGTGCAGAAGGCTTGTTAATGGCGGTTAGAGTCTCTAAAAAGAACAAAGTTCTTGTTTCAAATAGATTAAATCCGGAGTACATTGATGTTATCAAAACGTATTGCTGGGCAAATGAAATAGAGTTAGAGCTGTTTGATACAATTCCAGAAAATACGGCAGATTATGCATGTTTATTGGTGCAAAATCCTGATTTTTATGGGGAAATTTCAGAAATCAGCAAGCCAGATTGTTTGTTGATTGTTTGCATAGATATTTCTTCTCTTGGAATTTTAGAGCCGCCATATGAGGCAGATATTGTTGTTGGTGATGTTCAAACTTTAGGTATTCCAATGAGTTTTGGAGGACCTCATGCTGGTTTTATAGCTTGTAAAGAAAAATATATGCGCCAATTGCCGGGGCGTTTGGCTGGCAGAACAGTTGATGCTGACGGCAAATCAGCTTATTGCTTGACTATCCAGACTCGAGAACAACATATTAAAAGAGAAAAAGCAACAAGTAATATTTGTTCAAATCAGGCATTGATCGGGCTTTGTGCAACCTTATATTTGACTGTTATGGGAGAAACTGGTTTTCGACAAGCAAGTTATTTATCTGCCCAAATGGCTCATAAGCTATCTGAAAAACTTGCGCAAAAAGATGTTAGAACTCTTAATAAACAATTCTATAACGAGTTTGTTATCGAGGTTGAAAATACAGATAAATTCTTAACAAAATTGAAAGAGAATAACATTATTGGCGGATTAAAATTGGATAGTCATAAAATACTTGTCGCTACGACTGAATTGACAACTGATGAAGATATTGAAAACTTTGTAAAAAGTATTTAAGCTTTTCTGTAAGAGTTGTAGAAAATATCGCAAATCTTATTTGAAAAATCTAACTTTTTCAAGGAACAGTATTTGAGCAGATATACTTCCGTACCTGTTTCAAGCATTATCTCAATCCGTTTTTTTGAAGTGTACCAATTCTCAAGAAAATTTTTTGTTGTATTATTAGGTTCGCTTGTAAAAGTTGCTTCGATAGTCCCTGTCAATTGACTGGTTCCTGAACGTTTAACTTCTTGTTCGTTAACAAAAACTGTAGAATAATTTTTTGTTACTCCAGGCAGAGTATTAATTTCTGCGTCAAACGATAAATTTGTTTCAAGTTCAGTAAATGTAACGTTCATTGTAAAATCCTTTGGTTTTTTCGAAATGGTGGGCGATACGTGACTCGAACACGTGACCTCTACAACGTCAATGTAGCGCGCTACCAACTGTGCCAATCGCCCTTTTTCGGAAACAAATTAAAAGTAGTTTTTAAAAATGCATTGCATCAATTTGTTTTAGAATGTTTTGAAGATCGTTTACAAGTTCTGCTTCAATATACATAAGTTCTTGTTTTGTGTAATATTCATTTTCAAATTTAACTTTTGCAAGTTTTAGCATAACGATTTTATTAAACGAAATGTAGTTTGAAACAAATTCAATAATATCGACTGCTCTGTAAGGAACAGCGCAATTGTGAAGTCTTAAAACTGAACGAAAAATTACTAATAAAGTTTTAATTACTTTATCTAAAACCTTTTTCATTTCTTTGTCTGATTTGATGTTCAAAATGAAATTGTTTTTGTATTTTAACAATAAGCTTTTGATTTCAGTTTCGCATTCTAGGCGCAAAAAGTGCTTATCAACAAAAATTGTTGGGACTAAATCTTCACCATAAATCAATCTGTAATTTTCTTTAATGTCGGCATATTCGATTGCGTAAACATCAAAAGATGAATACCATTCATCTCTGTTCATAACTACAGGAATAGGATTTTTTGCCTTAACCCATTTTTGAATAGGTTTTGAAATAGCATATAAATTTTCTGCGTTTAAAGTATTTGTAACAATCATCAAATTGAGGTTGTTTTTGGCATCTTCAACATTTGCTTTTGATCCAAAAGCAATTACGGATGTTAGATTTTCACCCAATTCTGCTTTTAAACTTTCGATTAATTTGTCTAAATTCTTCATATTTCTACCTTTTTAGTTCGTAATTCTTAGTTGTTAATTCAGTTAATAAAAGTTCTGTTTACCAGCTTCCGGAACAGCCACATCCGCCGAAGCCTCCGCCACCTCCGAAACCACCGAATCTTCCGGAATTAAATCTTCTTCTAGGAGAAAATATACTCAAAATTATTGCGATAGGCCAAAACCACCAAGGGTAATTCTCTCTTCTTCTTGAGTTTGAAGAAGCTTTTGGGGGACAATTCCCTTGAGCTTGGATTTGGACATTTTCTGCCATTGCAACCGTATTTGCAAGTAAATAAGCTCCTCTTCTGATGCCGGCTTCGTAATTTTCTCTTTTATAATATGGTAAAATATCTTCATCACGAATACTTTCAAGAGTGTTCATTGCAATTTTATCTTCAAGTCCTGTGCCGAGCTCAATTCTCATTCTGCGTTCATTGGGTGCTGTCAAAAATACAACGCCGTTGTTTTTCCCTTTGGCTCCGAGTTTATATGATCGTCCAATATCAATTGTAGTTTCTTCAACAGTTTTGCCATTTAATGATGGAAGCGTTACTACAACCAAATCAGCGCCAGATTTCTTTTGCAAATCCCAAAGAGTCATATTTAAATCGTTTTCAACTTCCGGAGAAAGCAAATCAGCTTCGTCTGCAATAAAACCATTGAACTTAAGCGTGATAGCGTTTGCTTGAGTAATACCCAAAAACAAAGCAACTAAAATAAATAACCAACATTTCTTAATCATAGTAAAATTTTAGCAGTATATACGGTTTATGTCAAGTTTGAATAAAATGTTGTGAAATAGAGTTTAGATGTAAAAACAAATTCTTGAAATGAGTAAATAAAAAAGGCGACACCCAGATTCGAACTGGGGGATAAGAGCTTTGCAGGCTCCTGCCTTACCACTTGGCCATGTCGCCGTCCTCATTCTTATATAATAAAAAAGACAAGAGTAAATGTCAAGGTATAAAAAAGTTAATATTAATGAAAATTTTGGCAATTATTTTTTAATAAAATTTTTTATATAACTACAGGGGTTATATAAAGGAAATTAAGATGTCTGTTAGATTAATAACTTCGTTGATTAAAGGTTGTAAAAATAGAATAGGTTTATACCCAAAATTGTTCAGGGCTAATAGTGTTTGGGCGCCAAGGATTGCTAAAAATATAACGCCTTGTGAAAAAAATATTTTTGAAAATTATATTCTAACGAAAAATAAAGTTAGAAATGATGTTGCAGATGTAATCGTAAATAATAAAGCAGCAATGCGGATGTATTGTGCTACCGGTCAAGTTGCAAACAATCAGTCAGTCATGCAAATACTTGATAATCTTGATGATTTTATCAGGTTTTTAACATAAAATTAAAATTCGAAAAATTCTTTTATCGGTATATCAAGAGCATTTGCTAGTTTTAATATTGTTTTTATGCCCGGTTTGTTAATGCTTACTTCTATTTTGCCGAGATAATCAAGGCTAATTCCAGTTTTTTCTGCAAGTTTTTCTTGTGTTAAACAAGCGTTTTCGCGTAGTGTTTTAATTCGTTTGCCTAGTAATTTATAAAACTCAATTTCGTCCATTTGACAATATTACTGGATATAGTAACATAATGTTACTGGACATAATGCCGTAAATAGGAGAGTCTATTTTGCTTGAAAAAATAAATAAAATATGTAATAATAGTGATATGCAACATCACAAAAGCTTTAAAAATGTTGGATTTACTCTTGCGGAAGTACTGATTACGATTGGAATTATAGGGGTTGTTTCGGCTCTTACTATTCCGTCTTTGGTACAAAAATATAATGATAGGGTTACAATAAATAAGCTTAAAAAGATTTATTCAATTTATTGTCAGGCATATCAACGTGCAATTACTGATAATGGGGGTTATTATAAAGAATGGTCAGAAATGCCGATATATGTATTTCAAAACTATTTGAATGTTGCAAATAAAGGGGTAAAGAAATTTTCTGCATATACACTAAGTGGAGAAAAATACGATATAGAGGGCTCGCAACAGTCTTATTTAGAATTGGCAGATGGTGGAATAATAATTTTCAGTATTTGGGAAGGTGGTTATATCATTACAGGAAATTTAAATTCCAAATTAGTTTTAAACAAAAATATTTTCCCATTTTCAATGGCTTCTTATGCTAATATAGGCGGAATGAGTTGTGGGGGCACAAAAAATCCTATGAGATTGTATTCTGGGGACAGAAGTAATGGTTGTCCTTCATCTGCAATAGATTGGATTTTAACTTATGATAATATGGACTATATGTATTGTCCGGATAAGTTAATTTGGGGTAAAAAGGTTACTTGTAAATAGTAAGTAGGTGTATTTATGTAATTGAAAAAATAATTGTTTTATGTTAGTGAAACTTGACAAAATTAAAAAAATTGTAAACAATTATAAATAGGTAATACTAAATGGAGAGGTACAATTTTTATGAATATTAATAGAAAAGCTTTTACTCTTGCAGAAGTTTTGGTTACTCTTGGTATTATAGGTGTTGTTTCTGCAATGACAGTTCCAACTTTAATGCAAAATTATCAACGAAAGAGTTATGTAACTCAATTACACAAAGTGTATAATGAGATACAACAAGCTTTTAATCTTTATATGAACGATAGAAATGCGATTAACCTTATTGAGGCTGGTTTTAGTACTAATGCTCAATTTGATAGTTTTGTTAATAGATATTTTAAAGTTATTAAAACTTGTTCGGCAGATGATAATTTAGCACCATGTTTTGCTTCTTCTTATACGGATATTGACAACACAAAAAGTCAAACTCTTTCGGAAGAATCTGATTGTAGGAAAGCATATGTTCTTGCTAGTGGTGCTGCTATATGTTTTGCCGCAATTAGCGAGGCAGATAATCAAGTTAATGTTGATATAAATGGTAGTGCTCCTCCAAATATTGCAGGAAGAGACTTATTTTATATGGGGTATATAAATAATGGAACATTAGATGAATATGGGGTTTCTAGAATTACTGGACTAAATGAAGGTGATCCAAGTCAATTAAGAGAAGAGGCATTTAATAATAGTTGTACTAAATCTGGCTCTTATGCTATTGGATGTTTTGGAAAAATATTAAATGATAATTGGGAAATGAATTATTAGTAAGTTTTCTTATTCTTTACAAAAAGAACCGCCATTTCTGACGGTTCTTCTAATTTTATTTACCCTTTATTGGGTGAAGCGGTTACGCTTTTACGTAGTCATTTGCCTTTTCTCCAACTTCCAATCCCTAATGGGTGGGTGAAGCGGCACGCTTCCTATTTTGTAGGGTAGTAATCTCTAACAACACCGTTGAATGCGTCGATATAAATTGCTTTAATATCTTCCATTAATGGGTATGCTGGGTTTGCACCTGTACATTGGTCGTCAAATGCAAGTTCTACCATTTCGTCCAACTTAGCGTTGAAGTCTTCTTCTGATACACCGAATTCTTTAATAGAGAACGGCAAGTTGATTTTCTTCATCAAATCTTCAATAGCTTTGATGTACAATTCAACTTTTTCATCATCAGTTTTACCGCCCAAACCAAGTTCATCAGCGATTTGACCATATTTAGCCTTAGCGTTAGGGAACTTGTATTGAGGGAAGATTGCTTGTTTTTTAGGACAATCAACTGCGTTGTATTTGATGATTTGTCTGAACAACAATGCGTTAGCAACACCGTGTGGTACGTGGAACATTGCACCAAGTTTGTGAGCCATTGAGTGGCACAAACCTAGGAATGAGTTAGCAAATGCCATACCTGCAATTGTTGCTGCGTAGTGCATTTTTTCTCTTGCGATTGGATCGTTAGCACCTTCTTTGTATGATCTTTCTAAGTATCTGAAGATAAGTTTAGCAGCTTCCAAAGCGTTTGAGTTTGTGAAGTTAGTAGCCATACAAGATACGTAAGCTTCTGTTGCGTGAACCAAAGCGTCGATACCAGATGCAGCTGTCAATCCTTTTGGCATGCCATCAACGAAGTTAGGGTCGATGATGGACATATTTGGAGTTAAAGCATAATCTGCAATCGCATATTTTACGTGAGTTTCATCATCAGTGATGATTGCGAACGGTGTAACTTCTGAACCTGTACCTGAAGTTGTAGGAATAGCAACCATAGTAGCTTTTTTACCAAGTTCAGGAATTTTACAAATTCTTTTTCTGATATCTAAGAATCTCATTGCGATATCTTCAAAGTTTGTATCAGGTTGTTCGTACAATAACCACATAATTTTAGCTGCGTCCATTGGAGAACCACCACCTAATGAAATGATTACATCAGGTTCGAATGGTTTCATAATATCCATAGCTTGGTTAATTGTTGACAATGTTGGATCCGGTTTAACGTCGAAGAATACTTCGTGATCCATACCGATTTCGTCCAAAACTTTGATAATGCTGTCAACAGCACCAGAGTTGAACAAGAATCTGTCTGTTACGATAAATGCACGTTTTTTGCCTTCAAGTTCACGAAGAGCTAGATCAACAGCGCCTCTTTTGAAGTAAACTTTTGGCGGAACTTTGAACCAAAGCATATTTTCTCTCCTTTCAGCAACTGTTTTGTAGTTCAATAAGTTTTCAACACCGATGTTACCAGAAACGGCGTTTTTACCCCAAGAACCGCAACCCAATGATAATGACGGTTCAAGTTTGAAGTTGTACAAGTCACCGATACCACCCAATGCTGATGGAGAGTTAATCAATACACGGCAAGCAGGCATCATGTTAGCGTATTTGTCAATTCTTTCTTGGCTTCTAGCATCTGTGTAAAGGTCTGCTGTGTGACCTGCGCCACCTTTTGAAACCAATTCAAATGCAACTTGTGCAGCAGCTTCGAAATCTTTTGCTCTGTACATAGTCAAGATTGGAGAAAGTTTTTCTCTAGAGAACGGATCTTCCCAATCAACAGAAGGTCTTTCAGCCAACAAGATTTTTGAAGTTTTTGGAATTTCAAAGCCTGACAATTTAGCGATATTGTAAGCACTTTGTCCAACGATGTCAGGGTGAGCTGTACCACGTTTAGGATCGATGAATGGAAGATCGATCATTTTCTTTTCTTCAGCTGCGTTCAAAAGATATGCACCACGGTAGATGAATTCTTTTTTAACAGCTTCGTAAACTTCGTCAACAACAACAACAGACTGTTCAGAAGCACAAATCATACCGTTGTCGAATGTTTTTGACATCAAAATTGAAGAAACAGCCATTTGAATATCAGCAGTTTCATCAATCAAAGCACAAGCGTTACCAGGACCAACACCTAATGCAGGGTTCCCTGATGAATATGCAGCTTTAACCATGCCAGGGCCGCCTGTTGCCAAAATGCAAGCGATGTTAGGGTGTTGCATCAATTGGCTAGACAATTCGATAGATGGAACATCAATCCAACCGATAATATCTTCCGGAGCACCAGCTTTTACAGCAGCTTCATAAACCAATTTTGCAGCAGCAATTGTTGATTTTGTAGCTCTAGGGTGTGGTGAGAAGATGATTGCGTTTCTTGTTTTCAAAGCGATTAATGATTTGAAAATTGCAGTTGAAGTTGGGTTAGTTGTAGGAACGATACCTGCGATAACACCAAGAGGTTCAGCAACAATTTTAATACCGTTTGCTTTGTCTTCTTTAATAACGCCACAAGTTTTAGCGTTTTTGTGTTTGTTGTAAATATATTCTGATGCGAAGTGGTTTTTGATAATTTTATCTTCCAAAACGCCCATTCCTGTTTCTTCGTGAGCCAATCTAGCTAGAGGAATACGAGCTTTGTCTGCGGCAGTTGCAGCAGCTTTGAAAATTGCATCAACTTGTTCTTGAGTAAATGTTGCAAAAATCTTTTGAGCTTTTTTAGCTCTTTCGATAAGCAATTCCAATTGTTCAGCACTGTCAACAAGAGAAGACTTGTTTAAAGTCTTTTCAAGGCTTTCGACAGTTTTTTTGCTTTTTGTTGTCATATAT
>USOK01000011.1 GCA_900556295.1 uncultured bacterium
CAAAATGTGTATTTCTATTAAGTTTTAATTGTATTTTTTTACCAAATTTTTTAATGTTAAAATCTAGCCATGAGTAATTGCAAAAGTTTTAAGCCTTCTATAGATAATAATTCTGAAATTTTGATTTTGGGATCAATGCCTGGGGTTAAGTCGTTAGAAGAACAACAGTATTATGCGCATCCGCAAAACCATTTTTGGAAAGTTATGGCGCATATTTGCAATGTGCCAAACCTTGCCGATTGTGGTTATCAAACAAAACTACGAATTCTTTTGCAAAAGAAAATTGCACTCTGGGATACAATTAAATCTTGCAAACGTGATGGAAGTCTTGATTCTGATATTCAAAATGAAACCCCAAATGATATAAGAAAACTATTGAAAAATACCCAAATATTCAAAAAATCTGCCTAAATGGCAATAAATCATATTCGGCGTTCAAAAAATATTTTCCGGATTTGTTAGAAACGTATTCTTACTATAAAAAACCATCAATCAACCCCGCAAATGCAAGATTTTTATTTGAAAAATTATTCCAAGAACGGCAGAAAGAATTTTAAATTTGATATTGTCAGACACAGTCTGACCTACTTTTTCAAATTTTGCCAACAATTAATTTATCCAAGTAGATTTTCGAGTTTTTTGGCATCTTCTTCAGCTTTTTGAGGATTTTTTATTGACATGCGTTTCATATAAGAGCGAAGAGCTTCTCTTATAAGTTCGCTTCTACTTCTCTGTTCGTCATTTGCGATCCCATCTACTCTATGCAAAAAATCATCAGGCATTGTTACCAATATTTTAGCCATAATCATACTCCACTTACTTACACATTTGTACCAGCATGATAACATATCGTTTGCGTTTTTTCAATAGCATTAACCGAGTTGAGTAATGTACTTTTACAAAAAAATTTTTATACTAGAATGAAATCGAAAGGAGAATTATTATGGAAGAAAATTTTAACCACGAAGAAATTAAACATTGTTTTTTATGTAAGCATCCGGCTGTAAAATTTGTTTTAATCGGGTTATTAGTATTTTTGGGAGCATTTTTAGCGTTTTATGTTGTTGCAGATTGGCATTTCAAGAGAATGCTTGACCCAATGATTCAAATGCAAAATATGAATAGGGCAATGATGCGCCAAGAACGACAGATGGATAAGTTTGTTCAAAAAGAATTCCAAAAAGGTCAAAGAATGGTGCAAAATACAGCTCCTTTTATTCATGTTGATAGAGCTGACGATAATTACAAAATAATTATCGATTTAAAACCATTTGATAACGACGAAAAAAATATTGAAGTTAAAGCTAATGGAAATACAATTACTATAAACGGTGCCGGAGAAAAAAACTCGCACCATGGTCAAGAAATTACGCACTACAGCCAAACATTTGCATTTGGGGAGCGTATAAATGCTCAAGATATCACAAAAGTTCGTCAAGGGAATAATTATATAATTACTATTCCGTTTGAATAATTTTGGATGCATATATTAAAAAGCAGCTAAGTGTGGGTTAGATGCTGGCATAAAGGTTACTAAGTTACTAGGACGCTAAGGCTCTAGGGCTTATAGCTCGCTCCGCTCGAAAACATATTTTTATATATTGCAGTTGATACGAACTTAGTGCCCTAGTGCCTTAGTAACATAGTAACTTAACTTAATAGACTCCGGATCGTAGTCCGGAGTGACAGTTTAGGTTTAGTTATTATCTTAAATAGCAACAATTCTCGTCATTCTGAAAGCAGAGGGCTACGTGCGTAAACTATACACCAGTGTTTGAAGTATGAACGAATATTTGCGCAGAGGGCTACGTGCGTAGCACCTCAGGTAGAATTTCAAATGCATCTACTGTTGAATAATCTGTCGGCAGAATAAAAACAATTGAATTTGTTGTAGCTTTTTTATCTAACTGCATTAACTCAATCATTTTGTTCACATTAAATTTTGGAATTTCTCGGAAATTATATTTTTTTATAATGTCTTCTGCTAAAAATTTGTAGTTTTTATCAATCAAATTTTTCTTTAATGCCAAATTGAACGCAAATTTCATACCTTCAACAACTGCTTCGCCGTGAGTGTATTTTTTATATTTTGTAATTCTTTCGATAGCGTGACCGTATGTGTGTCCAAAATTTAAAATACGTCTCAAATTACTTTCTTTTTCGTCTTTTTCGACTACTGAAATTTTCAATTTTACACAAATTTCTATCAATTGAGCAAGCGTTTTTTCTTTTCGTTCAAGAATTTGCTCTACTTTTTCAGTCAAAAAGTTTGTTAAATTCAAATCCTCATCACATTTACAACTTTTTTCTATAAAAGAATATTTTACAACTTCACCCATACCAGTTTTAAACTGTCTGTCATCAAGAGTTTTCAGAAATTTTGGATTAATAAAAACAGCTTTTGGCTGATAAAAAGCGCCGACCAAATTTTTACCAAACTTAGTATCTATTGCAGTTTTTCCACCAACTGAACTATCAACACAGGCTAATAATGTTGTCGGGACTTGAATAAAATCAATTCCACGCATATATGTTGCTGATGCAAATCCTGTTATATCACCTACTACGCCCCCACCGATTGCGATAAACACATCCTTACGAGTCAATTTCATTTTTAGTGCATGGTTTAAAATCTTCTCTAGGTTTTTAAAATTTTTCTCTTTTTCGCCATCTTTTAGTATAAACTTGTTTTCTTGCGGGATACCAAGGGCTTTGCCATATAACTTGTCTACTTTTTCTGAAATCACGGCAAGATATTTTCTGTTTTTGACCAATGCAAAAAGTTTTTCTGATAGAACAGAAATTTCTTCATTTTCAATAAAAATCGGATAACTTTTTTCTTCAGATTTGATATTTACAGAAAGATTAACCATTCAGAGCTCCAAGAATTTCACGAACAACATCATAAGGATTTTTGCCGGTAGTATCAATTGTTATGTCAGCTTTTTCGTAGTTTTTAGAACGTAGTTGCATAAGGTTCGAGATTTTTTCGATAGAAAAATTTTTTTTCAAAAGCGGACGTTTTCTACCAATTGCTGTCGCATGATTTGTTTCTGTTTCCAATACTTCTGCTTTAATACGATTATAAATCTCTTTTGGAGTTGCTTTTAGGTATATCACGTGCGAAGTTTCGAGCATAATTTTTCTATTTTCATCGTTTTCAAAAGCGCCACCACCTACAGAAATAATTGCTTTTTCACCGTTACAAAAATGCTTTACTTTTTCATTTTCAAGCATTCTAAAAAACTGTTCACCGTGTTTTAGAAAGATTTCGGAAATTTTTTTTTGGGTGCTTTTTTCGATTTCTGCATCAATATCGATATATTTGAAATCAGGAAGTTCACGGCTCAACTCGTCACCGGTAGTTGTTTTCCCGCATCCCATCATGCCAATTAATACGATGTTCCTTTTCATGGTTATTATTTTACTATAAACTTTCCATATCACAAACTTTTGTGCTAAAATCACGATATGGTAAAGATTTTTGACTGCACACTCCGTGATGGCGGGCATATTAATAAATGGAATTTTTCTGACGAATGTATATTGTCAACTCTTAACACTGCCGAAAACTCCGGAATTGACTACTTTGAGGTTGGATATGAAATGCCGGATTGTATTAATTCTGCAAAAATTAAAATTGGCATTATGCTTGATGCAAAAAATATTCATCCAATTTCTACAAAAGCTGATTTTGTCCGTATTGCTTGTTATCCGCATGAAATTAATACAGCAATTGAAGCGGTAGAAGATTTTGCCCAGCAAGGGTTTGAAGTGTTTCTTCACCTAATGACTGCTGATAAATTTCAAGATTATGAACTTTTGAAAAATTGGAAAAACAAAGATTTTTTGACGTCAATTTATTTTGCAGACAGTTTTGGAGCTTTTATGCCGTCTGATGTCGAAAATATTTACAAAAAACTTCAAGATTGCGGGTTTGAAAAAATAAGTTTTCATGCTCATAATAATTTGCAACTTGCATTTACAAACACGATTAAAGCAATCGAACTTGGTGCATATAGCGTTGATGCAACAGCGTTTGGAATGGGTAGGGGCGGAGGAAATCTGCCAATAGAATTGCTTTTTAAATATTTGGGCAAAAATAATTTTGAATACTTAAAACTTATAAAAAAATATTACTTGGATTTGCAAAAACAAACTTTCTGGGGATACAGTTATAACGCCTTAATTGGCGGACTTAACAATATTCATCCGTCAAAGGTCAAACAATTGAATGATGCTTGTTAAGCGGTTTGCATTTATAATTTTTCCAAAGAGAGGAATATTATATGCTTTTAACTGATCACGTTCAAGCGATTATAAAATCGGCAAAATCTATTGTTGTAGCAAGGAATTATCCGGAATTAGCACCGGAACATTTAATGCTTGCGCTAATGCTTGATCAGAACGATTTGCCAAAGATTTTGTTTGAGCGTGTCGGGCTTGATAATCCTGAAATCACTGACAGATTGAACAATTACATCTCAAAACGTGCTTATTTTGCTCGTGGAAAATTCTCAGATGTTCGATTTTCAACCGAAACTCTTGTGCTGATGAAAGTTGCGCAAGAAGAAGCTGAAAAACACGGCGATGAGCAGGTTAGCATAGAACACTTGATGCTGGCACTTTTTAGGCTTGATAATAAAACACTTAATCATTTATGGGAACAAGCTGGAATAAACAGGCTTGAGCTGTATGAAAAAATGACAGAAGTTGCAAAAAGTATTGTTACTCAAGAAGAAACAATAACTTCTGACTCTAAAACTTCAACAGATAGCATTCCTGCTTCTGCAAACCAAGAAAAGAAAAACGAAGCACTAGAAAAATATACAACAGATTTAACAGAACTTGCCAGCAAAAACAAGTTAGATCCTGTGATTGGACGTGATGATGAAATAAGACGCACAATCCAGATTTTAAACCGTCGTTCGAAAAATAATCCTGTAATTATAGGTGAACCTGGGGTTGGAAAAACAGCTATTATAGAAGGACTTGCGCAAAGAATTATTTCTGGAGATGTTCCGGAAAGTCTTAAAAATGACAAGATTTTGTCGCTCGATTTAGGTGCATTGCTTGCCGGAGCGTCATATAGAGGAGAATTTGAAGAACGTTTGAAAGCTGTATTAAAAGCTATTGAAGAAAAAGCAGACGATTTAATGCTATTTATTGATGAAATTCATACAATTATGGGGGCAGGCTCATCAGAAGGCTCCGCAGATGCCGGAAATTTGCTAAAACCAATGCTTGCTCGTGGAAATGTTAGAGTAATTGGTGCAACAACAACAGATGAATATCGCAAATATATAGAAAAAGACAAAGCTTTAGAACGCCGTTTTCAGCCGGTTATAGCTGAAGAACCTTCCGTTGAAACAACAATAAGTATTTTAAGAGGGTTAAAAGATAAATATGAAGGCTATCACAGTGTTAAAATTCTAGATAACGCAATTGTATCAGCCGTAAAACTTTCTCACAGATATATTTCTGACAGATGTTTGCCGGATAAAGCAATTGATTTGCTGGACGAAGCCGCATCTGCTTTAAGAATTGAAATTGATACAATGCCTGAGGAAATCGATACCTTTATTCGTCAAAAAATTCAGCTTGAAATGAACAAAAAAGCACTTGAAAAAGATGAAACTCCTGAATCTGCTAAGAAATTAGAAAAGATTGTCAAAAAAATAGCTGAAATTGAAATAAAAATAGAAAAACTTAAAGAACAATGGTTAAAGGAGAAAAAAGTTATTGATTCAGCGGGGGCTGTAAAACGTAATATTGAAAAATTAAAAGCACAGATTGAAATAAATAAGAAAAATCCTCAAATGTCAATCTCTTTAGAAGCAAAATACAGTCAAATGCTTGATATGGAACAAAAATTGCAAGCAATCCAGCAACAATCAAACAAAAAACGACTTTTGAAAGAAGAAGTTGATGAAGATGACATAGCAAACATTGTTGCGAAATGGACAGGAATTCCTGTAAATCGCCTGATGGAAGATGAATCTAAAAAGCTTATAGGAATGGAAACAGTTATGCATGAACGTGTTGTCGGACAAGATGAAGCTGTTACTAAAATTGCAAACGCTATCCGCTTATCTCGTTCAGGGTTGCGTGACCCCAAACGCCCTATAGGGACTTTTTTGTTTCTTGGTCCTACCGGTGTTGGCAAAACCGAGTTAGGCAAGACTCTTGCGTATATTTTATTTAATGATGAAGACGCACTTGTAAGAATTGATATGTCTGAATTTATGGAAAAAGCTTCAATTTCGAGACTAGTTGGCGCAACAGCCGGATATGTCGGCTACGAAGAAGGTGGGCAATTGACTGAAGCGGTTAGACGTAAACCGTATTCTGTTGTACTTTTTGATGAAGTTGAAAAAGCTCATCCTGACGTCTTTAATTTAATGCTACAAATGTTTGATGATGGACGTTTGACAGACGGTCAAGGACATTTGATTGATTTTAAAAATACTGTAATAATTATGACGAGCAACCTCGGAAGCGATATTATTCTCGATAAAGCATTAAACGAACAGGATAAAAAAGAGGCATTAAACCATGCTCTTAGAGAAAAATTTAAGCCTGAATTTTTGAACAGAATTGATGAAATAATAATGTTCAAAGCCTTGACGTTAGAAGAATTGACACATATTGTTGACATTCAGACAGGCTCGCTCAAAAAACGACTTGCAGAACAAGATATTGAACTTATAATAACTGACAATGCAAAAAAACATCTTGCGGACGAAGGCTATGAGCCATTGTATGGTGCAAGACCGTTAAAACGTGTAATCCGTCAACTCATAGAAATTCCGTTATCTATGAAAATTCTTGAAGGCAACTTCTCCAAAGGCGATAAAATTCTTGTCGATTTTGATGGAAAAGAATTGATGTTTAGTAAAAAGTGAAAAAACATATCTTTACGTCTTGACAAACTTGTGATTTTGTGCTATAAAGAGTGTGGGGTAAATGTATATTTATAAGTCTTGTCAAACAACGAGACTTTTTTTTTCGGAAGATGGTCGGTTTTATTGCATTTTTACCTTTTGTAAATTTTATGTAACAAATCATCTTTTTTATTAAAGTTTTTGAGTGAAAATTCCGAGATAAAAATTACTGACAGAGCAATAGATAATTGGAGGTAAATTTTTAAATGAATTCAAAAACTGAAAAAGTTATGGTCATGGACTGTAACACCGTTGCCAATGGCATTATGAGGGATATTAATGACATTGACAGAATGGAAAGAATGCTTAGCAGCGAATTGAGTTCCGAAGACTTGTTTAGGATTGATTGTGCTATTCTTTCTTCTCTAAGAAATACAACAGATTTTTCTCGAGATTTGCTTAAACAGCTAGAAGAAGGAAAATTTGAAACAGTTACAAATGAAAAACCGGAAAAACCTGTAGCTAAATCAGTTGACAAACAACTAACCGAAATTCAACAGAACACAATGATTGACATTACAATGCCCCTACAAAATATGTTCGATGAAATGGCATCAATTGTCTCAGAAGCGTTTGTATAGTAGATTACCCAAGGAGTTAAAAGAAGATGAAAGATTTGAGCGAACTAAACACATTAGACATTGATTTTTCCAAAATTGCCCCGATAGAAAATATTTCAGAAAACATTTTATTATCAGAAGAGTTGCTGGAAAAATACAAAATTGAAATCGACGAAAGCAAGATTGAAAAAATTATCGCCGAAATTCCAGAAGAACACAGACAAACATTGTCCTTTGAGGATAAAATTGAATACATCAGAAAAATTCTTGCCTATGATGTTTCAACACCCATCAAAAACTTGTTTGATGATGTGTTATGCTTTGTAAGTAAACTATAGTAATAAAAAAGAGGATTTTATATAGAATCCTCTTTTTAGTTTATTATTTTTTATCTCTATCAGAACGTTCTCTTACGGAGAGTTTAATCGGCGTGCCGAAAAATCCGAAAGCTTCACGCAACTTGTTTTCTACATAACGTTTGTAGTGATCTTTCATTAAATCTGCATTGTTTGCAAAAATAACGATATGCGGTGGTTGAACGCCTGTTTGAGTTACATACATAATTTTTAAACGTTTTCCTTTTGAAGATGCAGGAGGATTAAGCATATAAGCTTCTTTTATAACCTTGTTCAAAAGTCCTGTAGAAATACGTTTTGTGCATTCTGCATAAACGCTTTCTGCTTCTGTGAAAATCGTGTTTAATCTTTGTTTTGTCACCGCAGAAATATAAATCTTTGGTGCATATTCCAAAAATGGAATATCGTTGGCAAGTTTTTTGTTGTATTGATTGATTGTATTTGATTTTTTATCCTCAATCAAATCCCACTTGTTAATAGCGATAATCAAACCTTTTCCGGCTTCTGTAATAATAGATGCGATTTTTTTATCTTGGTCTGAAATTCCTTGAGTTGCATCAATTACCAAAAGAGCAACATCACAATCTCTAATAGAACGGATTGCACGGTCTACAGCAAATTTTTCAACACCCCAGTCAACTTTTGATTTCTTACGAATTCCTGCTGTATCAACTATTACAAACTCTCTGTCGTTGAAAGTTATTGAACTGTCTATGCTATCACGAGTCGTGCCTGAAACATCTGATACAATAACTCTTTTTTCGTTTAGCAAAGCATTGACTATGGAAGATTTTCCGGCATTCGGTCTGCCTACAATTGCAATTCTTATTGTATTATCTTCTTCTTGCTCAATTTCTCTTGAAAAATCTTCTGTAACTAAATCTAATAAGTCACCAACACCACCTGAGCCGTGAAGTGCAGATATACCAATAGGTTCACCGATTGCAAGCGAGTAAAAATCATTTACCATCAACAAAGATTCTTTGTTGTCAGATTTGTTTACAGCCAAAAATACAGGTTTTCCGGATTGCCTTAAAATATTGGCAATATCATAATCTACAGGATTTACACCTTCTTTTCCGTCAACGATAAATATAATTTTGTCAGCTTCTTCACAAGCAATTTTGGCCTGATCGAAAATTGACAACATAATTTCGTCTTCGTCACCAGGAATAATTCCGCCTGTATCGATTACTGTGAATAACTTGTTTTGCCATTCAACGTCAAAATAAATTCTATCACGTGTAACACCAGGCAAATCGTCCACGATAGAGTTTCTTGTACCTATCAAACGGTTTACAAAGGTTGATTTTCCGACATTCGGACGTCCTACTATTGCAACAATTGGTTTTCTCATAAGATTTATTATAACATGAAAATAGGAAAATGAATATTTAGATGTGCATATACAAAGTCTGTATAAAAAGCATGAAAAGTGAAACGTGAGAAGTGAAAAGACCGTATCATTAGTGAGTGGTGAATGGTGAGTAGTGAGCAGACTGTTTAAAAAAGAAGTAGGGCGGGATACCCATCCCGCCAACGTTATTTCAGACAATGATACTTCAATCAACATTGACAGATTTTGAATTTTCATCCAATCTATCTGCTAAGAATGTAGCTAATATTGGAATTGCGATGTAATAAATTCCTCCAAAAATCATTGCCGGTTTAATTATTTTTATACCTTCGATGTACTTTTCGAGTTTTGGAGAATTTTTATTTGCTTCGGTGAATTTTTTAATAAAATTATTTGTAGATTTTTGCGACATTTTGTCAATTGCATATCCGCCCCCAATACAGAATGCCGTTGATATTGCAGAATTATAAATAAGCGCCTTTTTTCTATTCTGTTCAATACCTTTACTTTTTTTAGTCTGTTGAATAAATGCACCTGTTGCAAGAATATCTGTTAAAGACATCATGTTGAACTCAAAATTTGTGTCATGAAATTTTGCAGAAAGTTTTTTTATAAATGATGTATCAATAATTTTACCTATTCCTTTTGATAGGCGTTCCATGCCTGTAAATGATACGTTTTTCTTGTTTTCAACTTTTGTTTTTTCATTTTTTTTAGGGAAAAGTTTATTCATTAATGGCGGAATAAAAGCGCAAGTCATTATTGATTTTGGTACTGCAACTAACAAGCCCAGTCCAAGTTTAAAAAGTTGAGTTGTAAATTTATATTTGGATGAAGTATTAAGTGATTTTTCTCCATTTTGTAAATTTTTTATTGTTTCTTTTTTTAAATATTGTGAAGGATTTTTATCGATATTTTTCATCGCTTTTGCAACAGGCATAGAAACTCCGAGCATAAGTAAATAACCCGCGATGCTTGAAGCAATCGATTTTACACTGGCATATTTTTTATTTTGTTTGTCTGTGTTTGGGGTTGCCATAATAGATAGCGGACGTGCAACTGTTGATAGAACAAGAGAAGCAGATGCAATAAACAATGCACCATTGTCTGATGCAAATTCAAGTCCTTTTTTAAATAATCGGTTTGTGTAAATAGGCTGTACTTTCATCGCAATTCATTATACAATGCTCATAATGGAAATTACAGAATTTGTAAAAAAAGAATTAAGCGGTTGGAAAAGATACGAAGCAGTATCGCTTTTTGCTGTTTTGGCTATAGTTTTTGTGAATGCAATTATTGTAAAAGATAACCCAATTGCAGTGATTTCTGCTTTTTGCGGAATTTTGTACACAATAATTGCCGGAAAAGGCAAAATTTCGTGTTACTTTTTTGGACTATCAGGTTCGTGGTGCTATGTTTTGTTATCATTTGCAAATGCTTTGTGGGGCAATATGTTGCTTTATCTTTGCTATTATATTCCAATGCAAATTTTGGGAATTTTCAAGTGGAAGAAACACCTTAAAAATGACACAAAAGAGATCTTAAAAATTCGATTATCGCAAAAAGAACGAATTTTACTTGTTTTGATTGGAGTTTTGGGTTCTATTATAACCAGTATGATTTTGTTTTATTTTAATGATAAAAGCCCTGTTTCAGATGGAATTACTACATTTTTGTCTATACTTGGAATGTATTTGACTATTCGCCGAGCAATTGAGCAGTGGGTAATTTGGATGATAGTAAACGGAATTTCTGTTTTAATGTGGGCAAATTTGGTTATGCATGGCGCAAAAACATATTCTACCGTAATAATGTGGAGCGTGTATTTTGTTCTCGCAATTTATTTTTATTTTGAGTGGAAAAAAGAAGTGAAAAATTAATTTTAGTAATTCAAATTGTTTATACTTCCAAAATATCATTATCGGAAATTTTTACATCATCAAACATAAACTTTGTTACTTGTTTTTTATCGTTTCGATACACGCTTTTAGTCAAATCAACCACATCGTTGCTTATTAGCCAAGTATCTGTAAACGATATATTATCCATTGCAAATTAGAAAAAACATAAACAAAAAAAATATTGCGCAGAAATTTAATCCGGATTATTCAACATATAAAACCGGTCTGCCAAAACTTACATGTTTTACTAGAAGTTCATTATCTTCAATCATTTGAGTAATTATCGCATCTATTGATTTACGGGTTCTGCCGGTAATAATTCCATAATACTTTGAGTCCAGAATTTTGTCATTATAATTGTTTTTGATAACTGTTTTACTACCGGTTAAAATTTTGCAAATTCCGCTTTTGCCGTATTGTCCGCTAAATTCTTCTACAAATTCTCGAACAATTTCTTTAATTTTGCTATCGCTGTATTCATCATTATTATTTTCTCTTACAAAAATAGGTTCATCCGGCCAATTTAGAGCCGGAGCTTCTTCTATATTACGATAAAACCTTGCAACTTTATTATCTGCCAAGACCTGTGATGGGTCGAAATTTTTCAAATAAAGCCCTTCAAGAGTTTTTACACGACTCATAGCAACATAAACCTGCCCGCATTCAAAAACACGTCTGCAATCAACAACAAGTTTATCAAGTGTCATTCCTTGTGATTTGTGAATTGTTATGCCATAAGCTAGTTTTAGTGGGTATTGGAGTCTTGTTGCAACAACTTTATCGTTGTAATAATATTCAAATTCATGCATCGGAATATTTGTATTTACGCCGTTGTCGAATGTTATATTAATTGTGTCATCGTTAATTTCCTGCACAACTCCGCAAGAACCATTAATTAAACCTCTGTCAAAATCCATATTTACTAACAGCATTACTCGACAACCTTTTTTTAGGTAAACCGTCCTATCGGCACGGCAGTTTTTGTTGAAAATCTCTAAAATAGCACTTTCTCTCGGCGTGAAGTCATTATATTCCAGTTTTTTACCTCTAAAAACTCCATCCTTTGCTTTGAATTCAACAATTGGCTTATCAATCGCATTGAATTTCGCTGCATTATACCTGTTTGCTTCATCATTTGTTGAAAATATATGCAAAACATCGTCCTGATTATCATCTACACAACGAGTTTCCAAAAGGTCAATGTCGCTTTCTGTCAAACGGTTTATGCGCATATTTGATAGGGCTTGAATAAAATCTTTTTCGTTTTGGCGAAAATTCTTTTTTAGAACAACATTTTTTAAATTCAAATCTTCCCAAAGTTGAGTTTCAAAACAATATCTCCTCTCAAACCCGTCACTCTGTTCAACCGGGGGAAGCGGAAAAAAATCACCAATAAACACAACTTGAATTCCACCAAATGGTTTGTCATTTTCTCGGATTTGTTTTAAAACAGCATTGACGTACTCAAAAGTTTCTACATTAAGCATTGAAATTTCATCAACCGCAAGAATTTTACAATTAACAATCTGCCTTAATTGCGTTGGGCGCTTTCTTATTTTATCAACAGTAACATTAATCGGATTTCTGCAGAGTCCGACACCTGCCCAAGAATGCAGAGTCTGTCCTTTCACGTTCACCGCCGCAATTCCTGTCGTACTTGTTATTGTAAGTTTCTTTTTGTAGCGTTCTTTTAATTTGTTTAAAATATAACTTTTACCAGTGCCTGCAAAACCTGTAATAAATACATTGTCGCCGTTTAGTATAAAATCATTAATCTTTTTCAAATCCTTATTTTCTTCAAGTATAATTTGTGGATTTTCGACTTTTTTTTCTTCTTCTTTTACACGAACAACTTGAGTTTTTGTTTTGTTTTTTGAAGATTTATGCGGATCTACTGTTTTTTCAATATCTGCAAAAGGAGCATCAAAGTTCACTTGATCTTGATTTGCGATTATATATTGGCAAACCTCGTTTTTAGAGCTAATTCTGTCAAAAAAAATAAATTTTTGTCCTTCTTTAAGTTCATAATCTAACTTCTTCTGTGAAATCCAAGCGGTAGATTTGAAATTGTAAATTCTTTTGTAAGCCTCTAAAATGCATTGACTAATAACTTGAAACTTGTTACCGGCAAGGTTTGTGTGCAACACTTCGATTTGTGGCAAAAGACTGTTTGCAACTTCATAAAGCTCGGAATAATCAGCATTTTTGGAGGTAAAAAAATTAATAATCTCTTTAGGGTTAGAAAAACTAAAATTAAACTTACCACCAGCATCTTGTTCTACCATATTTTTAAGATAACACATAAAAATTTTAAGTAAATTACAAGAGTATTTAAAGGTCGATAAGGCGATAAGGCGCTAAGACGAGAAGTTCGTTGCAAAAGAATGACGAGAATTGCAACTATTTAACGAAACAACTAAACCTAAACTGTCACTCCGGACTACGATCCGGAGTCTATTAAACAACAAATTACGGAGTCAAATTGCCACGATAGTGAAAGTATCGTTGTCGGAATAACAATTCCGACCTACAGAAACTAAGAAAGACATCATGAATATTATCAACGTACTTTATACGGATATTCTTTAGGAATTTTCCAGCCATTCAACTGAATTATTGCCGTACAATAAGCATTTGCTCGACTATTTTTATTACAACCATACTGACTGTTTGTATACAAAGTACTTTTATTTCCCCACCAAGCGTATTTGAAAGGTTCAAAGCCCTTCCCTAAATGGTAAGACATTCCATAAGTTGTATGATGCACAGGCGCATAGAAAAAATAAAAAGCACATCTTCCGACAGAATCTTTTTCTGAACCATAAATCTTTATACATTTTTCTGGATCCATAGTGTAAAAATTCCAATCTCTTGCTCCAGAATACGCATTTCCGGAATTTGGATTATAAGCTTCTGTCATCAATTTTAACGCACTTCCATCCTTAAAATAAAATATTGGACGATTTTTTTCGTCGTGTTTTACCTGAACTATTGTCATGTGCGAACCAAAATATTTCATAAACCATTTCTCCGGAATTGAAATTCCAGTAGCATCTTCATCGCCGTAATCCCCTATCATTCCATAAGCATCAGAATCTAAATACCAAGTTTCTTTTGCACCATACTCGGCCTCTGAAAGCTTTATTGCTTGATTTATTTCTGAATAAAATTTCTTTAACTTTGTTTCAACAACATTATTTCTGTATTTTTGAACCAAAACCGGTAGGGTTAAAGCAGAAACAACCCCGATAATACCAAGAGTAATTAATACTTCTGCAAGTGTAAATGCGCTTTTGTTCAAAATAAACCATTTTTTGTTGTTATTTAAATATTTCATACAAACCCCTTCAAAATAACTAATATAATTT
>USOK01000012.1 GCA_900556295.1 uncultured bacterium
ATAGTTTTTAAAATCCTTTGCTATTTCATAAATAGTTGTTCCATCTTCATATTCATATTCAACATTTCCAACAGTAACACTAATCATAATACTCAAGTCCTTTCCTGTTTATTTTCAAATTATTCATAACACAAAAAGTCGAAAGTGATTTGCTTGACTGTTTCAAATCTTTCAGAACATACATATTCTTTGTTTGAGCAATCAACTCTTCTGCTTGTTTATACATTTTTTCAGCAGTTTGAAGATATTCAATCTGCTGGCTGGATTTCACCAATCCCAATTCTTGGAAGTATTTCCCATAAAGAATATACAAACGAGATAACAAATCGTTCATACTAAATTTCTTAGCAAGCGTAATTGCGTTATCAAGATGGATTTGAGCTGTTTCAAAGTCAGACGTTGTAATTGCACATTTTGCAATAACCATTTTCAACAATACTGTAAAGAAATAGCTGTCAATTTTAGGGTTTTGAGCAACTTCAAGAGCTTGTTCAGCAATTTCCATAGCATTTTGCGGACCTTCAGTGTTTAATGTTGCATCAGCAATCAAGAACCAAGTCAATAGCGCACCTACCGCCATTTTTTCTTTTGCAAAATATGCAATTTGGTCATTATAAATCTCTATGGCCTGCTTTGTGTTGTCATTATCTTTGAACACTTTACCCAGCAATGTTTTCAAGATATTTTTTGTAAAATTATCACCATTATTATTTGCAAAAGTTACAATTTGGAACAAATCCTCTTGGATTCCATCATAATGCTTTTTGAAGAAGTTATTTACAATATTAATAAAATTCCAACGCAGAATTGTCTCATTATCCATAATACTTCCACGATACATTTTCAAAACTTCCTCAAGCATCTGTTCAGACGCTTTATAGTTGCCTTTCATCGTATTTGCGAATGCCAAAGTTATTTTACACTTGCAAATAAACAAGTCATCTTGAACCTGATTGCGTTCAATAATATCAAAAAGTATAGTTAAAATCTCAAACGACCTATCGTTACCCTGCATTACAAGCGCATTTGCAAGAACTAAATATGTTTTAAGCCAAGTTTCGTACATAAAACCAAGCTTAGCATCCTTCAAATTCTGCTTTTTGCTAAAATACTGATCCAGTACAGGCATAATCTCTGTATCAATCATATTGATAATTTGCCCGCAATTACCAATATTTAGCAAAGCATTCAATTTTGTTGTTTTCAACAAAGCAACTTCAATTTGATTATCAGGTTTAATCTTTTTCAAAACCGAATCAACACATTCAACTTCGCCAAAATAGTTTCCTGTTTTTCTACAGCAAGAAGCTAAATATGCGAGTAATTCAACTTCTTTTGGACTGTCCCCAACTGCTTGAGCATTAGAAATTGCATCCGGAAGATATTCAATCGCCTCTGTCGGATTTGAATTGGCTAAAAGTTTACCCAAACGTTCAGAAATATTGTATCTAATTTTGAGCGTTTGCGTTTCGTCAAACTCGTTAATCAGCGCAAGCGACTGTTTTTGCGAAATTGCATATAAATTCAAATCCCCAATATACGAAGCCAGTCTTGTGTTTTTTGTCCAAATTTCAAAAGCAAGTTGAGGTTGCTTCAAATTCTGCGCAATAATTCCCAATATCGCATGTGAATTAAGAGTAAACCCTGTTAAATGTTTAAAAATTTTCTTATTAATTTCGTTATAATTAATATCATTTTTTGCGGATTTCAAAATCGTTTCCCACAAGCGAAGTGAGCTGAATTCACAGTAAATATCGTTGATTGGCGTAATATAATCCATCTTTTTAAGATAAATCATAATTTCCAAAAATGTTTTGTCATCGACTTCAAAAATCTCTTTAACTAAATTCATATTGATTTTGTCACCAATAATCGCAGAACCCAGCAAAATATCATAAGCAATCGGATTGATATGCGCTAAAAGTCCAAGTCTAAATTCCAACAACGCATTGAATGTGCTTGCTAGTTGAAAATCCTTTCCGGAAAGCTGGCAATCAAAACAGAAATCGAGTGCATGATTAATATATGAAGGATTTCCTTTGCTAATCGCAAAAATTTCCTGCAACTCAAACTGATTAAGTTGCGGAAAGCCTTCAATTTTAGATGTTTTTTGGTTAACGAGCATTCCCATCTGACCAAATTCTAGCGGGGCAATACCAACATCAAGATAAATCCTTTCATCAGTGTTTTCAGGGAAATAAAAATATCCTTTTGCAGGTTTTGGTTCATTATAAAGCAATAAAAATTTTAAATTGCTCCAAACATTTTCTTTTTTGATAAATTTACTCAAAAACTCGTAAGAAAAACCATCAATAAAATCAAAATTATCCACAACAATAACAAACTTTCCTGTCGCAGTAATTTTGTCAAAAACTTTATTTAAAAATTCAAACGTACTGTTTTTGTTTCCAACAATATCCTCAAAAGTACCATCTTTACTCGGATATAAAAAGTTAATCAAATCAAAAACCTGATTATTATTTAGTTCTGGGAATTCGTTACGAAAAAATTTTTTGAACTGCAAATTATTCAAGCAAAAATTCGGCAAATTAAAAATATTCAATAAAATATCTTGAATTAACCCGCCTGACGTAATTTGCGTAATCGGTGTACATTTTCCATAAAGCCATGAATAATTTTTGCAATCATTCATAATAGCTTTTAGTACAACTGTTTTACCGATTCCTTTTTCTCCACTTAAAGAAAAAATCTTTTTATCTCGAGAATTTATTCCCTTAACCAAGATATTTTTTGCACTCTGTTGAGAAACAAGATTTGCAGGATTTTCAAGCTTTATATTTTTATCTTCTGCTTTCGGTTTTTTGAACGAGTAACCACATTTTCTGCATCTAACTGAATTCGGGAAATTAACACTGTTACAATTTGGGCAGAGTTTCAGAATTTCTTTACCACAATTTTTGCATTTAAAGTCAAATATTGAATTCACCGTATTACAATTTTTGCAAATCAATCCGGTGCGAGCTTTACAATAAGGGCACTTCAAAGTATTGTCAGGAATTGTTTTTTTGCATACTGGGCACTTCATTATATTATAAATCCTAGTTGAAAGTCTGTTTTACTTTTTCCATCAACTTAAATAATCTTTTAGAAACTTCAGACTGAGAAATTGACAACTCTTCTGCAATTTCCTTTTGAGTCAAACCTTTTTCATACCTTAAATCATACAACCTAGCATATTGCTTGTCTGGTTCTAGTTCGTCAACTTCAAAAACAGAATCAACAATAATTTGAAGAATTTCTTTTTTTACCGCAACATCTTCCGGCGTATCCTGAATTGCTATAGGTTCATAAGAAATTTCCATTTTAGAATAATCAGGCAAACTCGACTGTGAAACTGTTTCCAAAGGAAGTTCTTTTGTTGACATATAACCGGTTCTAGTACGTCTTAATCTGCCTTCATTTTTAAGCACATTCAAAATAGAAGTGGTAGCTATTTTTTTCAAATAAGCTTCCAGCGTGGCATCAGAAGTAACAGTTTTCACGATTAACAAAGACCTTTTGCAGGTTTCGTTAAAAAAATCATCGAACAAATCTTCGTTGTTAGCGAATTTCCTATCGTTTTTTATTATTTTTTCTATTAAGTCTATCTTGTCTTGCGCTAATTCCACGTTAAGGTTTCCTCGTTCTTACCACATTATAGCATAATTAGAAATATATGATAAGAGCCAAATTGAAATCAGGGGTCTTTATCTCGTCACTAGGCGGTTTTACGACGTTTAGGGTTTCTTTAACAGATTGTAACACAATATTATCAATTTGCGTTGAGCCACTGCTTGAAACAATTCTTGAATCCTGAATGCCACCGTCTTTACTTAGTTTCAGGCTTACCTTAACTTGATTTGTATAAGCGTACTCATCTGTCAAGAGTAAATCTGCAGAAAGTGACAATTTTATACTTTTTCCTGCCGTTCTCAAATAATTTTGCATTTTTGGACTATAAGATAGAGTATCAGGAACATCCCATACAAGTTTGCTGACATCCATGTAAGATTCTCTTGCACCTTGTTTTGGTTTAATCGCAGTGTTTTTAAGTTCTTTTACCTGCTGACTTTTCTGAACATTAGGTGTTGTTTCTTTCTTTATATCAGGCGCATTTGCCAAAATATTTTCATTTGTTTCTCCCTGTGTTGTCCCAGAGTCTGTTGCAGGAGCGTTTTGTGGAACAATCGGTTCAACCATATCGGCAGAATTATCTACTTTCGGTTTCAAGAATGTACCAGCGGCCGCAGCAGCCAAAACCGCAACTAACACCGCAGCTATAATTACAGTATTTTTGTTAGTCTTCGGTTTATTCATTAAAGCAGCTCCCGGGACAACCGGTTCTGAAATATCTTCTATATTATCCAATTCTGAATCCGTCGCAGGGTCAGTATCATTAAACAAAACGCCAATACTTTCATTTTCAGCATCATCTGAACCACCTGTTTGAAGCGAAGTATCCGTATTTTCAGCCAAACCTAAAAGGTCATCAATGTTAGCCATTTCAGGCTCTTCATCCGCTGTATTATTAACAACCTCTTCTGCATCAAAACTTTCTTCAACATTTTGTAAACCTGTATCTGTTTCTATTGGAGTTTCTTGCGTAGTTGATTCAACATCATCACCTAAAAAATCTGAAATATCAGGGATTTCATTTTCATCAGTCGAAGTTCCGGCATTTTCTGCTGAAACATCTTGTTCCGGAAGCTCTTCAACAACAGATTTTGCATCAGTATTCGCAACTTCCTCACCATTTTCAGATTCGACAGAATTGTCTGTCACTGTTGTTTCTGTTAAATCCGAAATATCAGGAATATCATCCAATGAAACTTCATCTGCCTGCGGAGCTTCATTTGTTAGCTCAACAGGAGCTTCTGCAGTAGTCGAAGAATTCAATACATCATCAATTTGCGCAAGCAAATCGTCAGAAGAAATATCTTCTGCACTCTGTGTCGAAATGTTTTCATCTGTAGTTAAACCCTCGATTGAAATATTGTCAAGATTTTCCGGAGTAAGATTGTCTAACAAGTTTTTGCCAAAACTTTCATGATTTTCATCTTCAACAATTTCCGGCAAAGTTTCCTCTACGGGTGCTGAAACATCTTCAATTTCTGTGTTTTCAGTAATATCTAATGGCTCAATTTCAGCATTTTCTGTATTTGTAACTTCCAATGGCTCGGGCTCTGTAAGATTTTCAATATTATCAATATTTTCTAAAGAAACTTTTTCTTTTTCAAAATCAACTTCCGACTGAGCTTCTTTTTCATCAACAGCGTCAAAGGAAATTGTGTTTTCTTCAAAATTATCCTGTGGATTTAATGTTTCAATATTCGAAACATCGACATCATCAAACGAAATCGTATTTTGTTCAATAATGCTGTCATCAACTTCCAATGGTTCAATATCAGTAACATCAACATCGTTTAAAGAAATTGGTTCTTCTTCTGCGATATTCAAAGGTTCAACTTCATCTTGTATCGTCTGAGTTTCTGCAACATCATCCAAAGAGATTTTATTATCAATTGAGTCTATAAAATCTGTCTTTTCTTCCACGCTAGGAATATCAACATCATCAAGTGAAATAGCTTCCGGATTAACATCGTCTTCCACAATAGAAATATCTTCTAATTTTGATGCATCTATATTATCAAGTGATATCGGTTCACTTGTTCCGTTCATCAAATCTTTTGCAACATCCAGCCCTGCACTAGCCAAGTCAATTCCAGCTTCTGCAACAGCACCAATACTTTCAACAGTATTTGCAACAGTTCCAATTTCACTTGCAGTTGCACCAATTGCTCCTCCAACAGCTCCTGCTGCAGCACCTGCAATTGCAGTTCCGGCAATGTTCGCCAACCCGTCAACAAGCGAATTCCCGTTTTTATCTTTCGTATTGTTTTCTTCTACGGAAATTTCAGGCTCTGCCAAATCGTCTAAATTCAACTCTTCAGATTCATCACCCTCAAGAGTATCAACGGCTTCTAACCCTTCATCATTGCTTGCACTTTCAGCTTCTTCAACACCATCAAGCGCAATATCAGAAATTGGTTCGAGTTCCATGTCATCAAAATTCAAAACTTCCGGTTCATCGTCTTCGTTTGTTTCTACAGTATCGCAAACTTCCTGAACAGACTCAATAGTTTCATCTTGAACCTCAACAGGCATTTGTTTCAGTTCGGGCTTTTTAACATTATTATCTGTCATTGCCTTATATGAAAGAGTTTCGAAGTTTTCATATTCAATAAATTTATCCCTTAATTCTGCACTTTTTGTCAATTGCTGAATCAAGAACTTTTTGTCAGCTTCTGAAATATCATTATCAGACATTGCAACGATTATACGTTCAGAATTTGACATATCTTCTTCAGTAAGAGTTTCCGCAGTATTTCCACTATAAGAATCAATATATTTTTTCAAATCTTTTGCTGAACTTAATTTTTCTTTTTCAACAAAATAATACTTATCATTTGCGTTATTTTTATTGATAAGCTTAGGTTCAAAAAATCCAAGGAATTTTACATGTGACAAGTCTTTTGCAAGATAAAAAACAAGATAAATATCTGGGACAAGATTGTACTCAAAATGAGATTTTGGAATAAAAATAGCATTTTCATCAAACACAACTCTCACATCCATGCGAATATTTGGCAAAATAATATCTGAAATATCCATCTCTTCAAGAATTTTTTTGATTGAGTGAATATTATAAATATTTGAAATATCGATATCCTCTGATACCAAGTATTTCATAGCCAACTCAGCCCCTAGAGTATTCACGTATGCTCTGTTTTTTACATCCTTATGAGCAAACGAATTTGCAACTACGCTTGCATCCAATTTGTCTTGCTCGTCAATATAAATAAGTGTTTCTTGTTCTGATACCATGCTATTCTCCTCTTGTACTATATAAGATGACACGGGACAAAAAAATATTCCAAAATTTTTGTAAACTTTTGTAACAAATATTGAAAACATAAGTTTTTTAAGTCAAAATTTACACATAAGTCGTTTTAATCTACATGAAGGTGTTTTAAAAAAGGAGGTTTCTCATGTTGAATTCTGTATCAGGTGTAAATTTTAAAGGAGATGTTACGCCAAATCCAAACATTCAGGACTTAATTAGTTCTCCTGGTCAATATGCTTCACTTGCAGAAGAAGCTCCAGTTGATTCATTCGAAAAAACCGGTACAGAAAAAGAACATAAGAGTAAAGCTCCAGCAATTATTACAGCAATTGTTGGTTTAGCAGCCGCAGCATACGTAGGTTTAGGTATTGCGGTTGGCAAAGGTAAATTGAAAAAAGTTGAAGGTACTGATTTGAAATTTACAGAAAAAGCTCAAAACTTCTTCCACTCAATTGGTGAAAACGCTAGCAATATGTGGAAAAAAGTTCGTGGCAAAGAAACTGCTGAAGCTGATACTAAAACTCCCAAAAACGAAAAAACTCCGGAAGGAGAAGTTCCAAAAGCTGATGGTGAAACACCAGCTCCCGAAAAGAAAGATTAATCAAAAATCGCAAAACAATATAATTAAAAGACCTCTGAAATTCAGAGGTCTTTTTTATACTGACATCAAGCTTTCTTATTTTACAACTATTTACGAAGAGCTTGGTCTACAGCTACTGCAACAGCAACAGTTGCACCAACCATAGGGTTGTTACCCATACCGATGATACCCATCATTTCTACGTGAGCAGGAACTGATGATGAACCAGCAAACTGAGCGTCACCGTGCATTCTACCCATAGTATCTGTCATACCGTAAGATGCAGGACCTGCAGCTACGTTATCTGGGTGCAATGTTCTTCCTGTACCACCACCTGATGCTACTGAGAAGTATTTTCTACCATTTTCCCAGCACCATTTTTTATAAGTACCAGCTACAGGGTGTTGGAAACGAGTTGGGTTAGTTGAGTTACCAGTGATTGATACGTCAACGCCTTCGCTAATCATAATAGCAACACCTTCAGAAACGTCATCAGCACCATAACATCTGATTTCGCCTCTTTCACCTTCTGAGAATCTAGTTTCTTTAACAACTTTCAATTCGCCAGTTTTGTAATCGTATTGAGTTTCAACTGATGTAAAACCGTTGATTCTTGAGATTACATAAGCAGCGTCTTTACCAAGACCGTTCAAGATAACTCTCAAAGGATTTTTTCTAACTTTGTTAGCGTTTCTAGCAATACCGATAGCACCTTCAGCAGCTGCGAAAGATTCGTGACCAGCCAAGAAACAGAAACATTTTGTTTCTTCTCTCAAAAGCATAGCAGCCAAGTTACCATGACCGATACCAACTTTTCTTGTGTCACCTACTGATCCAGGTACGCAGAATGCTTGCAAACCTTCACCAATCAAGCTTGCTGCATCAGCTGCAGTTGCAGCTTGTTTTTTAAGTGCAATAGCTGCACCCAATGTATAAGCCCAAACAGCATTATCAAATGCGATAGGCTGAATTCCTTTAACAATAGCTTCAACATCAATACCATTTGATTTACAAAGTTCTTGAGCCTCTTCTAAAGATTTGAAGCCATATTCAGGTAAAACTTTGTTCAATTTAGCTTGACGTCTGTCTTGTCCTTCAAATTTTACTGTCATTTTATTTTCCTCTTAATTGTTATTGATTAAATACGTTATTAATTGACTATTTCCATCTTGGATCCGTGCCCCCTCATAAGAGCGAGGATAGAGAGAAAATTAATCAACTCTTGGGTCGATTTTCTTAACAGCTTCAGCAAATCTGCCGTAAGTGCTAGTGAATTTTTCAAGAGCTTCTTTTGGATCCATGCCTTTTTTAACAGCATCCATGAATTTGCCCATGTGAACGAACTTGTAGCCAATGATTTCATCGTTTTTATCAAGTCCTAATTCAAGAACATAACCTTCAGCCAATTCAAGGTATCTAGGTCCTTTTTGTTTTGTTGAGTAAATAGTACCAACTTGAGATCTCAAACCTTTACCTAAGTCTTCAAGACCGGCGCCAACAGGCAATCCGTTGTCAGAGAAAGCTGTTTGAGTTCTACCATAAACGATTTGCAAGAACAATTCTCTCATAGCTACGTTGATAGCGTCACAAACCAAGTCTGTGTTAAGAGCTTCTAACAAAGTTTTACCAGGAAGGATTTCACCAGCCATAGCAGCAGAGTGAGTCATACCTGAACAACCAATTGTTTCAACAAGTGCTTCTTGAATGATACCATCTTTAACATTAAGAGTTAATTTGCAAGTACCTTGTTGTGGAGCACAACAACCACAACCGTGAGTCAAGCCTGAAATTTGTTTAATTTCTTTAACTTTAGTCCAATCACCTTCTTGAGGGATAGGAGCAGGCTCGCCTTTAACGCCACGTCTTACGCAGCACATTTCTTCTACTTCTTTTGTTACTTGTATACGATCCAACATTTTCTATACTCCCTTCGGTTATATACAAGTTTTATTTTACGTGCTGAAAGATTTCAGTCAAGAATTAGAGAAAAGCTTTGCTACGTCTTAAAAAACGTTACTGGAGGTCAGGCTGTGCCTGACAAACAATGAATAGTAGAAGTAGGGCGGGATCCCGCCATCGTTAAATAAAAAAAGTTATTATAAAGAAATCAACATTGATAGATTCTGAATAAGACGAAAATCTACGCTGAACGCTAGATTTTCTGTCTTTTCAGAATGACATGAATTGCGACTATTTACAAAAACAACTAAACCTAAACTGTCACTCCGGACTACGATCCGTAGTCTATTAAACAACAGAAAGATGTCGGAATGACAATCTAAATTACACAACAACACTCAATTAGAATCGCACAGGATAATTTTTAGGGAAAGTAAAATTATTTTCTAAATATATCTGAGTACAAAAAGCCGCCATTTGTGGTAACTCCTTTGATTTATTTATACAATTTTCTCTCATTTGCTCATCTGTATACTTTCCTCGATAATTACCAGATTGTAACCAATAACTTGGAAGATTTACTTGATGGAAAGGAGCTAAAACATGAGGAATAGTATCAACACACACTTCTACATCGCAAGAACCGACTGCAGGACCTAAAATAAAATAATTTTTCCCCGGAACAAGCTCCAACGGCTTTTTGGAATTAAAAGAAAGCGAATCAGTAATAACAGCAATTTTGGCATTATATATTAAAATAGAAGTACCATTCGCAAAAGTTACATATTTTCCAAAATAAGTCATTGCGTGGTTATTTTTTATGCTCGGACAACCGGCAGAACCTGACCCCCAGCATGTACCAGAATTGACTTCTCTTGCATTGCTTACGTAAGGTTTTATAAAGTCTTTATATAACATATCATCACGACACCAGAAAGTATTTTTGCATTTATCACTCTCATAAGCATACCCAAATGGCAAACCATGCTCAGTTTCACCAGCATTTAATGCTGTCGATAATATCGAATACGTTTGTTTTAATTTGGTTGCAGTAACCTTCTGCCTATAAGCAGAGATTAAAGTAGGCATTGTAATAGCCGCAACAACCCCAATTACACCTAGTGTTATTAGGACTTCAGCTAACGTAAAACCTTTGATGCGCATCTCATAATCTCCAACTTAATATTAAATCCTACATATAAAACAATTATCTTATATTTAAGTATATTCTAAAAGATTATCTCATATTTGTCAACATTGACTTAAAAAACATATAATTATCTCAAATATGAGGAAATAATGACATCAAAAAACGAACTTAAAATCTTAATAATGAAAGAAGCCTTAACTGTACAAAAGCTGGCGGAATTACTTTCTAAAAAGACAGGCAAACGTTACACCCAAAGGAGTTTGCAGAACAAAATCTTTTTAAGTTCTTTAAATTATGATGAAATGGAAACAATCGCCAATATGCTTGGCTACGACATCAAAATTGTTAAAAAGCAAAAATAAAATAAAAAAAGTTTAGGTTTAGTTATTGCTGTAAATAGTAGCAATTCTCGCCATTCTAAAAAGACTGAAAATCTAGCGTCCAGCGTAGATTTTCGCCTTATTCAGGATCTATTAATGCTGATAATATTCATGATGTCGGGCTTTCCAGCCAGACCTACCCCTTTTTCACTTCTCACTTATCACCCTACAACAAACTAAACAGTGCTCCAAAAAAATCCCCTCTGGAGATTCTCCGAAATACTCTATTAACTTTTGAAGCACTCAAAGTTGAATAGCCTCTTTCGTTTATATATTCTTCATTTTGCGCATCTCTATAAAACTCTTGCAAATTAAATTCACTATTTGGTTTAAGTTCAACCGGCTGAACTTTTTTAGGCTTTTTAAATTTTGCACGCACATATTCAAATTCGCCGTTATCAAGAAATATTCCACCACATTTATAACAGGTATCAATTTGAATTCCCATTGCATTCGTTTTCGCCATTGGCGTTCCGCATGCCGGACAAATTCTAGTTTGCTTTTCATCAACAGGTATAAAATTTTTATTCGCCAAAACCTCTTTAATTTCAGAAATATCATCATTTATATTGCTAAATTCTTGGATTTCTCTATTATCGAAATAAATTCCTCCACACCCATTAGCGCAAACATCGACATTAATCCCTTTTTCTGAAATGAAAACTTTTTTCATCGGGCTCCCACATGCCGGACAATTAATTTCGTTTTGAGTATCTGCCATAATCTTTCCTTTTTATATTTTCACCACTCGGAATAACAAAACAATTATATATTAATTTCGGCAACAAAAAACCTCCCTTTAAAGGAGGTTTTCGTGTACTAATTTACTTACAAGCTTATTTTGTTTCTGCACTATCTGCCAAGTTTTTCAAAATTGTATAAGAAGCATCCCATCCGTTTAATCCGCCGGTAGCTTTATACTTAGCAATCTGTCTAGCTCTTTCTTTTTTCAATTTAGCTTGTTCTTTTTGGAATTTTGCTAATTTTGCTTTGTTAGAATTTCTTTCCGCAATTGTTGGTTGAATATATGCTAAGAAATTTTTGTATTCTTTGCAGTTATAACCGGCTTTAACCTTTGATGGGTAATTGTATGAAAGATAATCGTAGATATACATTGTACGTCTAAAGTTGTTTGGTTGGCTTTTCAAAATATCTAAAGAAGTTCCTGGTTGTTTACCCAAAACAACAATCATTGCCAATGGATTGTATCCTGCTTGAATCATCAAGTCAACACCTGTAATATCAGCATTCATTTTGTCTTTTTCAGACATACTATTAAGAGTTAATTCGTTTGCTATTAACGCAGATTTTTCAAGGCTTGTATCTGCAAAGTTTCCAGCAAGAGCAGATGTCACATTTGAGACAAATTTTTTCTTGGATGCATTTGCGTTAATTACAACACCAATTTGTTGAGCAATTACGGCAGCAACTTCATTGTCATTCCCTGCGTAACCCAAATCTGTCTTTGGAATATACAATTCGTTATTAGTGTTAGATGTACTGTTTGCAACTTCAGTTTCTGTAACAACAAATTTTGTTGTTGTTGGCAAACTATTTTTTGTCAAAACTTGTTTCCCTACTGTCGGAACTCTGTCTACAGCACTCCAAGTCGCTGCCAACGATGGAACTGCGAGAGATACTGCTAAAAACAATGATAAAATGATTTTTTTCATCTTTTTACTCCTATTCTCTATAATTTTTTCGGTATTATACACCGAACTACTCTCTAATCAACAAATCTGTATTTTATTAATGCTATTATAGCATGAATACCATCACGCCAAGTAATTTTTTTACCTTCTGCAAATTCTCGTCCATAATACGAAACAGGAAGTTCATAAAGTCTTGCGCCACGTTTCAATACTTTTGCCGTAATTTCAGGTTCAAAATCAAATCTGTTTGATTTAATTTCAATCCCTTTTATAAAATCTGCCTTAAATGCTTTGTAACAAGTTTCCATATCGGTTAAAGTCGAACCGTACAAAATATTTGTCAAAAGTGACAAAAATTTGTTTCCTAACAGGTGGTGGAACATAAATGAACGAGAAGGTTTACCACCAGACAACCTTGTTCCATAACAAACATCCGCTTTACCATCCAAAATTAATTGGATAAGCGGTGGATAATCCACAGGGTCATATTCTAAATCTGCATCTTGAATTACAATAATATCACCCGTTGCTTCTTTAAATCCAGTACGAAGGGCAGCCCCCTTACCTTGATTATACTCATGATACAAAACTTTATACGGATATTTGGAATATAAATCTCTTGTTCCGTCTGTAGAATAGTCATCGATAAGAATTATTTCTTTTTCTAATCCACAAAAATCAGCTTTTTCAACTTTTTCCAAAATTTCACCCAAAGTGTTAACCTCATTGTAAACCGGAATAAGTATTGTAATCTTTTTCATTAATCCACCTGTAAAAAATTTGTAATATTCACAAAAATATTGTACAATAAAAACATAGAGTTGCAAAAACAGACTAATATACATATAAGGGTTAAGAATAATGAGTGAGTGTAATACTGAAATTATAAAAAAAGGCTTAGCATTTTTAGAGGATAAAGACTACAACAATGCGATTGAAACATTCAAATCCGCAAGAGAGTCTTTCAAAGACAATCCGCCATATCTTTCTGCAAGCTTAAGCCTGTTAGGTATGGCTCTTTATATGCAAGACAAAAACAATTATACAGAAGTTCTTAATCTTTTGAATGACGCTCAATATATAGCAGAATTTGCTAAAAATAATACCGCTAAAATCGTAAATGAATACGCCAAGGGCACTGTTGATTTTGGCGAGGGGAACAAAAATACTGCCCTAATGCATTTTGAAAATGCAAAAAATATCTCAATTGCATCAGGTGATGAGCTTTCTATAATGGGTTATGTTTTAACAAGAATTAAACAAATAAAGAATGGAATGGATTTTTCTTTACCAATAAAAAGTGATCCACTAGTTTCACTGGTAAAAATCGGTCGTTCAATCACTGCCGTAACTGATATTGATGTTTTACTAAAAGTTATTGCAGAAGAAACTAAAATAGCAATCCAAGCCGATAGATGTACCGTTTTTATGCTTGATAAAGACAAAAACGAACTTTGGAGCAAAGTTGCACTTGGCATGGACAGCCAAGAAATCCGTTTTCCAGCAGACAAGGGGCTGGCCGGCTACGTAGTGAAAACAGGAGAACCGTTAAATATTCCGGAAGCATACAACGACCCTCGTTTTAATCCTGATATTGATAAAGAAACTGGCTATAGAACAAAAACAATTCTTTGTATGCCGATTAAAAATAATAATCAGGAAATCATAGGAGCTTTTCAGGTTTTGAATAAACTTAACGGCGTATTTACGAAAGGCGACGAAGATTTGCTTGTTGCAATCGGAGGAAGTGCTTCTATTGCATTAGAAAACGCTCAATTATTTGAACAACAAAAAGAACTTTATAAAGAACAAAAAATATTGTTTGAAAGCTTTATCGATACTCTTGCAACCTCAATCGATGCCCGTGACAAGATTACGGCAGG
>USOK01000013.1 GCA_900556295.1 uncultured bacterium
CGGTCTTTTCACTTCTCACGTTTCACTTTTCACTTATTATCTTATTCACTTTTATGACAGCATCTAACCCACACTAATCTGCCAAACTATGGTTTTTTCTTGCTGAATAAACCGATGAATTTGTTCCAGCCTTTTTGGAAAAAGTTTCCGACTAATTTTGCCTTATTTGTTATAAATGATTTTGTTGATTTTAGGTTAATTTTGTTTAATTTGTTTTTGCACCAAGATCCGATGGTTTTGAATTTGCAAATTCCAAAAGCTAGTGCTCCGATTGCCAACGCTCCAAATGCCCATTTTTTCCAAGCAGGCAGTTTGTGTGAATTGTCATCTTTTTGACCTTGTGGACGGAATTCATCAATATCCGGCTGTTTAAGATTTGGAATTGACGGCGGTTGCCCATTGAACGGGTTTGGATGTGCAGGGTTTCCTACATATCTTGGTTTTTGCCCCATTATGTAAGAAGCGCCGTCAAAATCTAAAACGCCGTTCTGTGCTAACATATCTAAATTTCCTGCCCAATTACAAGACATAAAATAACCTTTTTTATTTTCTACCTTACTTTTATAAAGTATTTTTTTTATAGAAAATTGCTTTTTGGATGTTTATTTGTTAAATTTTGTAATATGAAAAAATTTTTTATTGAAAACAAATTCTTAGTATTATTGTGGCTATTGTGCCTTGTAGGGCTTTTTATGTTTCTTGGTCATTATTCTGGAATATTGATTGATTTTGGGCGAGAAGTTTATTATCCGCAAGAAATTTTAAGCGGAAAAGTTTTATACAAGGATTTGTTCAATATTTATGGACCTTTGTCATATCAGATAAACGCTATTTGGTACAAAATTTTTGGCATAAAGCTTTCTACATTGTATGGTGCCGGAATTTTTACATCTTTGTTAACAGTTAGTGGGATTTATTTGATTGCACAAAAATTTTTGTCTAAGTTTTTGAGTTTCTGTATTGGATTTTTTACAATTGCAGTTGGGGTTACGGCAACAAGTATTTTTAATTTTCATTTCCCATACTCTTGGGCTGTAATGTACGGTTTGGTTACATTTTTGTACTCGTTATATTTTTTGTTAAAATATTGGGACAACAAAGATGTGAAAAATCTTTATCTTAGTTCATTTTTGGCAGGAATTGCAATAACTTGTAAATACGATTTTTTGCTATATGCATTAGTTGTTTTGGCAATATCTGTAAAAGAGAGAAATTGGAAGGCTATAGCAAGCTTTGTGATTGCACCGGTTTTGAGTTTTGGAACTCTGTTTGTACAAGGTTTGAGAATTGACAGCCTTGTGAATTCATTGTTAACAACATCTTTGATGGCAAAAAGCAAAACTTTGACTTATTTTTACCAAAACAGTGGAATTTATTTTAACCCGAAAGCAATTTTAACAGATTTCATTTTGTTTATAAAGTTCGCAATTCCGTTTTGTACAATACTTTTTGCGACTTGTTGTTTTAATATAAAGAAAGTTAATTCAATATCTTTGTCACTAATCGGTTGGGCTTTATTTTTGTTGATGTTCAATGTAAAATTCGCATTTGGATTTTTGCCGATATTGCTGGCACTATTTTTTATTGCAGAACTTACAAAATCCAGATTTGAAAAAAAATATGATATAAAAACTATTATTTTAACACTTTCTACAATAACTGTTTGTGCAAAGGTTTTCTGGGTAATGCTTTTAGGAAGTTATGGAAACTTTTATGTTTCGATTGCTCTTGTTGCACTGTTTGCAATACTTTTCAAATATTTACCTCAGAAACTGGAAAAAGTTACAGGAATTTATGTTCTTGCAATGAGTTTGATTATACTTCTTACAAATATCACGGCTTTAAGGCTAGAAAACTATAAAATTTCTACACCAATTGGCACTATACATACATCTAAGGCTTATGCCGAGAGTTCAAATCAGTTAATCGAATATATTAACCAAAATACAAAACAAGACGACAAAATCGTAATTTTTCCGGAAGGTATGACGATAAATTTTTTAACCGCAAGGAAATCTGATGATTATTACAACTCTTTGTTGCCATTATATATAGAAACTTTTGGAGAAAAAAAATTAATTGAGCATTTTAAGAAGAATAATCCTGAATACGTAATTTTTAACAATCTTGATATGAAAGATTACTATTTTAGGTATATTTGCCAAGATTATGCACTGGATTTTTGCGCTTTTGTTCAAAACAATTATGAACTTGATTCCGTAATTGGCGACGAATTTAGATATTTGATTTTCAAGCGAAAATAAAATCTTTTTATGTTAAACTAAAATCATTGAAAGAATAATGGAGAAAAAATGGAAAAATTTTACTTAACAACAGCAATTGACTACGTAAACGGCGCTCCACACATCGGTCACGCTTACGAAAAAATCTTGTCTGATATTATTACAAGACACTTTACACAACGTTGTGATGACGTATATATGCTTACAGGAACTGACGAACACGGTATTAAAATCCAAAAAACGGCAGCAAGCAAGGGTATTAGCCCGAAAGAACTTTGTGATGCAAACTCACAAAAATTTAAAGATGCTTGGAAAGCTCTTGATATCAACTATTCACAGTTTATCAGAACTACTGACGAAGATCACGAAAAAATCGTTCAACATATTTTTGAAAAACTTTTGGCACAAGGCGATATTTACAAAAATTCTTATGAAGGCTTGTATTGTACAGGTTGTGAGTGCTTTTTGAACCCGAAAGACTTGACAGAAGATGGTCTTTGCCCTGATCACCAAAAGAAACCGGAAGTTGTTAAGGAAGAAAATTATTTCTTCAAGCTTTCAAAATACAAAGACGCAATCATTAAACATATCAAGGATCACCCTGATTTTATTTTACCGGAATTCAGAGCTAATGAGGTTTTGAACCAATTGGAAGATATTCAAGACATCTCTGTTTCTCGTGCAAAATCAAATGTACAATGGGGTATTGATGTTTTATCAGACCCGGAACAATCAATCTATGTTTGGATTGACGCGCTTTCAAACTATATTACAGCACTCGGTTATGACATAGAAAATCCGTCTGAAAAATTCAAAAAATATTGGCCGGCAGATGTTCATGTAATCGGTAAAGATATTTTGAAATTCCACAGTATCTATTGGCCTGCATTCTTGATGGCATTGGATTTGCCGTTACCAAAACATATTTTTGCACACGGTTGGATTACGATTGACGAATCAAAAATGTCAAAATCTTTGGGCAACGTAATTTCTCCAACATCTGTTTTGGAAACTTTTAATCTTGAAACCCCTGATGCGTTCAGGTATTACATGGCATCATCTGCACCTTGCGGACGTGACGGAAACTATTCCGATGACGATTTTAAAGAAAAAGTCAACGCACACCTTGCAAACAGCATGGGAAATCTTTTGAATAGAACGCTTTCTATGTTGGTTAAGTATTTTGACGGCGAAGTTAAAGCGGAATTCAAGGCTGAAAATCCTCTTACGAAAAAGGCTTTGGGCACAGTTCAAATTGTAAAAAATCACTTCGACAACTTTGAAATTTCAGAAGCTGCTCTTGCAATAAATTCGCTAGTTGATATAACTAACAAATACGTTCAAGACAATGCACCTTGGACTTTGGCAAAAGAAGAAAAAATGACAGAATGCGGACAAGTTTTGGTAAATGTTCTTGATATTATGTGTATTATTTCTTCATTAATCTATCCATATTGTCCAAATATTGCAACAAGTATGGCAAAACAATTATCATTTGATTTAAAAACAAAATTGGATGATTTAACAACTGACAATATCAAGCTCGGAAAACTTATCGAAAAAGAAGACATTAAACCTGTATTTTTGAGAGTTGATTCGGAACTTGCAGATAAATCCGCAAAGAAAGCGTAATTAAAGAAAATTACATAGCGGTACCGCAGTTGTTACGGTAGGTCGGGGTATCCACCTCGACATCACGAATATTATCAACATTAATAGATTCTGAATAAGACGAAAATCTATGCTAAACGCTAGATTTTCTGTCTTTTCAGAATGACATTATGTATTGCCACAATTTACGTTATTCTGAGAACAACAATTATTTGAATTCAAAGAATTTACTTAAAGAAGTTATTTTAGAAGATTACCAACAATGTTATATATTAAAATACTAACTTAATTGTCGTTTTATCCATTCCATAATAATTTTTACAACATAATCTTGTTGAGATTGAGTTAACTCAATCCCCTTTGGAATTTTATGCCACTTAGAAAGACAACCTCTGCAGCAACAAGCAGTTGCGTGTTGTGCAATAAATACCGGATGACCTTTCATTGGTGTTTGTTTTCCATCATTTGGAATATCAGCAGGTGCAAGACGCTTTGATATAAAATCATAAGCGTGTTGCTCAATTGTATTTAAACCTTTTTGAAAAATATAATCTTTATCTTTTTGCTTTAATTTAAACTTGCTTCTAAAATCAGATTTTGCAAGTTTGTCAAATATATCTGTCATAATTTTATTGTAACACTAAGAATTAAAAGAGAACAATAGTATTTTTTGGGGAGTAAAATTACTCGCCCTACCGTAACAACAGCAATGTATAACGCTTAATTTATAAGTATCACTGTCTAATCGTTCGCATTAATGTTCTAGGCTTTCAGAATGACGACTTTGTAATTCTTTTGTAACGAACTTAGCGTCCTATCGTCTTAACGACTTATCGACTTTTAAAAACTTAGCTGCCTCGCTTCCTAGCCGCTTAGTTGCCTTATACAGCCTTGTCATCTCATTATCAAATAGCCCAACAGAATAACCGCTTACGGTAATGTTTATAACCTCTTATAAAGTACATAATCTAATATGGTTTTTTAAAATATGTTTTTATGGATTTTTAGAAAAAAATTCATTACACAAGGAGGTAAAAATGACAATTAAAAAACTTACTGTGGCAGCTGCAATTGCCGTTGGAATAGCAACGTGTTCCTTGAATCAAGCAATGGCGGCTTGTCCTTGCGCAACTCCGGAAACTCCCGCACCTTGCGCTGAACCGTTACCTGTTGTAACAGGACCTGCGTGTCCATGTGAAACGGTTAAACCAAACACTTGTACAAAGTGTAAAAAAGCAATGCCTGATTGCGATTGCAAAAAACAAAAAGCTAAACCTTGCGATCCATGCGAAAAACCTAAAAAACCGGATTGCGGTTGTCCAGATGAAATAAGTTGTGACAAACCGGCTGATCCTGCTTGCGCAATATGTCCACAAACAGGAAAACCTGATAGAAAAGATATGAAACAAGTTTACGGTTATCCAAACGCAATTTATGGCACAAACAACTATGTTGGACAACCTGCAAACTCAATCTTTTCAACAGACACACCGCATGCTACAACCGCTAGAGCACTATCATCAGCTATTAACGGTACAACTGTTGCAACAGACGGGCAAATTACAGGAGCAGCTACTCAAATGCCTTGTTTAAACGAAGCTCCAACTCGTCACAATGGTATTCCTATTGACAGAAACGAAAAAATTATGGACGGAAACAATTGCCCAATTGATTTCAAATCATCAAACTCAATTGATGCAGTGAAGAAAAGTTTCGTTCCTTATGAAATTCCCAACCAAGTAATGCAAACAACAGGTGCTGCAGCAAACCTCGGTGGTTGTCAGTTCCCTGATGTTCCAAACGGTTTTTGGGCAGCATGTGATATCGACAAACTTGCAATAAACGATGTAGTTGTCGGCTATCCTGATGGCTACTTCAAACCAAACAGACATATCTCTCGTGCAGAATTTGCAACAATTTTAGTTAAAGGTTTCAACCTAGACAAATGCGAAATGCCTCGTGAAGGTTTATTCAAAGATGTTCCGAAAAGCAACTGGGCTAACCCTGCTATCGCAAAAGCTGTTGATGAAGACTTGTTAAAAGGTTATCCAGACGGTAATTTCAAACCGAATCATCCTGTAACTCGTATAGAAGCATTGACTACAATTGCAAAAGGTATGACTTGCGATATCGACCAATGTAAAGCAGACGAAATCCTAAGCAAATACGCAGATGGCGGTTCAATTCCAAACTGGGCAAGAATTCCGGTTGCAAAATCTCTTGAAAACGGAGCTCTTAAAGATATGCCTAATCCAAACATGATTATGCCTAACAAAGAAGCTTCTCGTGCAGAAGTAGCATCAATGATGCAGACAGTTCGTGTAGCTTTGGGTTACGATACAAATCCTAAAACTGCAAACAACATCTGTCCGGCTTGTCCTGTAAACAAAAATGCTTTTGTTGAAAACGAAGAAATCGTGAAAATTCCGACATTGAAGGTTAAAATGATTGACCAATTAACAGCAAAATCTTCTCACGTCGGTCAATACTTCAGAGCAAACACTCTTGAAGACGTTACAATTAACGGTGTAACTTACCCTTGCGGTTCAACCGTAACTGGTCAAGTTGTAGAAGTTATCAGACCATCAGGTTGTGATAAAGGTGCTTTGAAATTGTCATTCACTGATATCAAAAACGGTGATTGCAAAACAAAATTACCTAAACAAATTCTACAAGCCCAAGTTAACAAATCCAAACAGGTAAACCCTGTTGCAAGATTAGTTGAAATGCCGTTCACATTAGCAGGTTCACTTGTTGGTGTAGCAGGCAGAACTGTCGGCGGTGTAGTTACAAACCTTGGTAACGCAGTAGAAAACGTTTCTAACGACGCAGGTTACATGTTAGGTCACGCATTCCAAGGTCAATTCGGTGCAGCAGCTCGTAGCTTAGGCGACGGCTTGTGGGAAACTGTTAAAGCTCCGGTTGACGTAACAAGAACTGCATTGTCAGGTACAATGGGCTTATTCCAAACTACAGGCGACGAATTTGCTTACCTTGTTGACCCTCGCGGATACAAAATCTCCGCAGTTAACCCAAGAGAACACATTACTATCGCTTTCGGATGTAATGAATAGATGCTACATTAATGTCTGTTATCTTTCATATAGTAGTGCTAGATAGATGCTAAGATGCCAAGAGGCAAAGAGGCATAGTCTATTAAGGGAATAAGTTATATTTACCTGAAAAGTCCTAGTGCCTTAGAGCCTTAGTAACTTAGTAACTTTAAAGAACCGACACAGTACAAATTGTTCGTTGTCTGAGGAACTCCAATGTCATTAAAAAAGATATTGGAGTTCTTTTTTGTACATCATTAGGGAGAAGTGAATAGATCGGAATCCGGAGTGACATTTCTGTTTAGTTATTGTCTTAAATGTAGTAAATTAATTTAATCACATAATAGTAACGTAGTGCAAAACCGCTTGCTCAAATCAACCTGTTATGATATAATTTCATTGAGAAACGGAGAGATTATGAATTTATTACATATTTTTACGGATATTCCAATCCTGATTGTACTTTTTACATTTTTGTTTTCGCTTATTTATTGTGTGAAAAATTATTTCAATGTAAACAAAAATTTGAAAATACTTTTAGCATTTATTTCCAATTTTAAAAAGACAGATTTGAATTTTCGTTTTAAAGAAATTGATGAATGGATGAGTGCAAATCCTTATGTATCAGGTGCTTGGTTAGAGTTCAAAAATACTCTCGTTTTTTCTGAATCAATTGCTCTTAAAGGTAAAAATAACGATTTGACATATAAAGAAGTGTCATCAACGGTTCAGAATATTCAGACTACTGTTGATCCGTTATACTTTTTTAATGACGAAACTTTGGTTTCATCAAAATTTAACAGTAGATTTTTAGCAGCAATTCCGACCGTATTGACTGGTTTTGGTCCGTTGTTCACGTTCTTAAACATTGCGATTGCTTTCGGTAAAATCGACTTTTCATCTCAAGAAAAAACAATTGCTTCTGTTGCAGGTTTGATGTCTTCAATGCAGACTGCCGCTCTTGTATCAGTTATTGCGGTAGGTTCTTCTCTTATCTTCTTGTTGTTTGAAAAAATTTCTTATCAATTTTTGTGTAACAGACCACTTCTTATTTGCGAAGATTTAATGGGCAAATTGTTCAATAACATTTCTTCTGAAAAATTCTTGCTTGAACTTTTGAAAGAAACAAAAATCCAAAACAATTCTATTTCAAACTTAATTACAAGTATGCCTCAACAGTTTAAAGCTGCATTAAATTCTGGTATTGCGAGCAACCTTGTGCCTTATTTGGAAAACTTGATTTTTGGTTTGAATGAGGTTAATAAGAGTATGAAAGAGGTTGTAAAAAACAGCGGTAAGGGAGATGACGTTGATGATTTGTTTTAGTGGGAGCGGTTTATGGCGATAGGAATTCGAAAAAAAGCTGCAGTTGAAGGAGATAATAACATCTTCTGGACAACGATGTCTGACCTTTTGTTAGGTTTGGCAATTATTTTTATGACCTTGTTTGTTCTTGCCATGACTGGATTTACGCAACAAACTGTTCAACAAAAAAAACAACAGGTTGAAGTTAGTAAAGAGTTAATGGAAAATCTTAAAAAGGCTAATATTGAAGCTCAAGTTGATCAGATGAGCGGTGACGTTAAAATCTCTGATATGGAATTGTTTGAGCTTGGAAGTGCAAATCTTTCCCCAAAGGGTAAAGTCTATTTGAGCAAACTTGTTCCAATTTATATAAACACAATTTTTTCTAAAAAAGAGTTGGTTAATGAAATTGAAAATATTATAATCCAAGGGCACACTGACAGTCACACTTTTGCAGGAATTAAAGATCCAAACGTTGAATATATGAGAAATATGGAACTTAGTGTTGCTCGTGCAAATGCTGTTGCAAATTATGTTTTCCAAACCGATTTTGACAAACAGTATAGCCCGAAATTAAGAAAAATGCTTATTGTTGAGGGCAGAAGTTATTCAGATCCGATTTTGGTTAACGGAAAAGAAGATTATAACAAAAGCAGACGAGTAGAGATGCGTCTGAAAGTTAAAAAATTTGATATTACAGAAGTTTTATTCCATGGAGTGCAATCACTAGGACAATGATAAAAGAAGATTTAATTTTAGAAACGATTAATATGATTAAGCTGTATAACCTTGATATCAGAACGGTTACTATGGCGATAAGTTTGAGAGATTGTGCAGATAGCGATGTTGACGTTGTCTGTGAAAATATTTACAACAAAATTGTAAAGTATGCTGGTAATCTCGTTGAATATGCAAATGAGTTTGAAAACGATTATTCAATCCCGATTGTTAATAAAAGGATTTCTGTTACTCCGATTTCTATTGTTGGTGAATCTTGTAAAAATCCTGATTATGTAAAAATTGCCAAGACTCTGGACAAAGCTGCAAAAGCTGTTGGTGTAAATTTTGTGGGAGGTTTTTCTGCTCTTGTAGAAAAGGGTATGACTAAGGGCGACAAACTTCTTATTGAAAGTATTCCTGAAGCTTTGGCTCAGACAGAAAGGCTTTGTTCTTCAATAAATGTTGCTTCTTCAAAGGCAGGAATTAACATGGATGCTGTTTTGAAGATGGCTGAAATTGTTAAAAAGTCAGCCGAACTTACAAAAGATAAAGATGGAATTGGCGCTGCAAAACTTGTTGTATTCTGTAATACTCCTGGAGACAATCCGTTTATGGCAGGTGCTTTTTGCGGTGTTGGAGAACCAGAATGTGCTTTGAATGTCGGAGTTTCCGGCCCTGGTGTTGTTAGGGCTGCGGTTGAGGCTTTAGGTAAAGATGAAGATTTGAGTGCACTTGCGAATAAGATTAAACAAATTGCCTACAAAATTACTTCAACAGGAGAACTTGTTGGCAGAAAGCTTGCAAAACGTCTTGGAGTGCCGTTTGGTGTAATTGATTTGTCTTTAGCTCCGACTCCTGCAATCGGTGATAGTGTTGCCGGAATTTTTCAGGCAATGGGCTTGGAACATGCTGGTGCTCATGGGACAACCGCTGCACTTGCAATGCTTAATGATGCAGTGAAAAAAGGTGGAATTATGGCAAGTTCTCATGTTGGCGGGTTGTCAGGTGCTTTTATTCCTGTTTCAGAAGATGCAGGTATGATTGAAGCTTCGGCGAAAGGATATTTGACTTTTGATAAATTAGAAGCTATGACTTCTGTTTGCTCTGTAGGTTTGGATATGATTGCAATCCCCGGGGATACGCCGGCTGATACAATTGCAGGAATTATTGCAGATGAAATGGCTATCGGTATGATTAACAAAAAAACTACTGCGGTTAGAATTATTCCTGTAGTTGGCAAATCGGTTGGTGAGAAGGTTGTTTATGGCGGATTGCTAGGTGAAGCTCCAATTATGCCGGTAAAAACTCTATCATCTACAGGCTTCGTTCGCAGAGGAGGGAGAATTCCAGCTCCTATCCATAGTTTGAACAACTAATTATTTTTCAGATTTTTTGACCATTGTTTTTGAGCGCAGCTTTCGGTGATAAGTTATTGCAAATCTGTGAGCTTCGTCTCTTATGCGCTGGAACAAAAATAGTGCACTTGAGTTTCTTGGTAAAATTACAGGTTTTGATTGTTTTGGGAGAAAAACTTCTTCGTGTTTTTTGGCTAAACTTACTATATCTATGCCTGTTATGCCGAGTTCTTCGATAATTTGCATTACACTGGAAAGTTGACCTTTGCCGCCATCAATTATGATTAAATCAGGTTTTTCCCACTTCGGTTCTCCGAGACGAGAAAGTCGCCTTGTCAAAACTTCTTTCATAGATAAAAAGTCATCCGGTTTGCCTTCGGTTGATTTCACCTTGAATCGTCGGTATTCCGAACCTTTTTTTACTCCATTTTCAAATACAACCATTGAGGCAACTGTGTTTGTACCTTGAATATGTGAGATGTCATAGCATTCCATTCTGTGGGGGAAGTTTTTGAGTTGCAATTTTTCTGCCAAGTAAGAACCGATTTCGTTAAAATCTTCGTAAATTGATGCCATTTTTTTGATTTTTGCATTTTCAAGAAAAACTTTTGCATTTTTGTCAGCAAGCATTTGAAGTTCTTTGCCCTGTGCGGATTTTCCGTAACTGATTTTAACTTTCTTCTGTGCAAGAATTTCTAACCATTCTTCATACAAAGCTTTTTCCCCTACTGCTTCAAGTTCATTTGATACAATTCTGTCAGGATAACCGAGCTTGAGTGTACTGTAATATTCTTTGAAGAAAGTTGCAAAAAATTCTGTCCTGTCTTCTTCTTCAACATCATAAATAAAATCTTTTTTGTCAATGAGCCTGCCTTCTCGTATCATAAGAATTACGATTGCAAAAATTCCCTCGTCTGCCATCAGTGAAATTACATCTTCGTTTAGTTTTGTATTCTCATAGACTACTTTTTGTTTTTCAAGTGTTTTGGCTAAATCATTGTAGCTGTCGCGAAGTTTAGCGGCTTTTTCAAACTGCAAACTGTCTGAATACTTTTGCATTTGCTCTTTTAGTTGTTTCATCAACTCGGCTTGTTTGCCAGAAAGGAACAATTCTGCCTGTTTTACAAGGCTTTTATATTCTTCCGATGAAACTTTATTTTGACAAGGTGCCATACAGCGTCCAATGTGGTAATACAGGCATGGACGGTCTTTAAATTTCGGATTTTTGCATTGTTTGAGCGGAAAGATTTTTTTGAGAAAATCCAAAGTTGCATGCATTGCTCTTATATCTGTGTAAGGACCGTAATATCTCCCTTTATCTGGGTTAAGATTTTTTTTGCGCACAATTGTAATTCTTGGGAAATCCTCATCAGTTACCAAAAAATACGGATATTTTTTATCGTCCTTTAAGAGAACATTGTATTTTGGCTTATATTTTTTTATTAAGTGGCTTTCAAGAATTAATGCTTCGACTTCGGTGTTGGTTATAATGTATTCCATCCGCTCGATTTGTGAAACAAGTACGCTGACTTTTACTCTATCGTGTTTGCGGTTAAAATAGCTCATTACTCGACGTTTGAGGATTTTAGCTTTGCCAACATAAATAACCTCCCCGTCTTTGTTATAGTAAATATAACATCCAGGGAGCGACGGCAAAAGTTTAAGTGTTTGTTTTAATGCGTCATTCATTAATTTTATTATAGCAAAAGATAGGTAAAAAGTGAAAAGTGAAACGTGAGAAGTGAAAAGACCGTATAAAAAGCAGCTAGGAAGCTAGGCAGCTAAGTTTTTAGAAGTCGATAAGTCGTTAAGACGATAGGACGCTAAGTTCGTTACAAAAGAATTACAAAGTCGTCATTCTGAAAGCATAGGTGCTACGCACGTAGCCCTCTGCACCAATATTGGTTCATACTTCAGACACTAGTGTAAAGTTTTACGCACGTAGCCCTTTGCGACAATATTCATTCTTACATCATACTTTGGAACAAGAATATTAATGCGAGTGATGAATAATATTTTTACAAAAGAATTGATTAATTTGTAAAATTCTATTATATTAGACATAGGAATTGAGAACTAATGAAGTTGAAAAAAGGATTTACAAATATAATATTATCTTTGATTTTGGTTGGGGCATTCGCTCTTGCTGGATTTGGGGCAGAATTGATACCCCCTTTGTGGGATGATTTTTGCCCTGATGGGCTTGAAAATGCTGAATACAAAGAAATAAAATGGTTTTGGCCGGAAGGTACAAAGTCTACTCAAGAAATTTATAATTATTGGGCGAATAGACGTAAAGAGTTTCAATCCGCTTTGTTTAAGTGCAATTTGTTGGATATTGATAACCAAGGAGAATGTTATGCCGGTTTGAAGAAACGTCAACTTTTCTTTAACGAGCAATATAAGCGTGGTATTCAACAACAACAAATTACCCGACAAGACTGGAGAGATATTCACGAGAAGGGTTCTAGCCCTTTTATGATAAATATTTTTCAACATTAATTTAAAAATTTAGGGTTGAAAAATTATGTTCCGTAAATTTTTTAATTAGTTACTTGGATTAATTTCATGTTTTTTGTATGATAGTCTTGCGAATACATGAATGAGTTGAAAATCTAATTTTTTTCAATTCGCAAAGGAGAGAAAATATGAAAAAATCAATTAATGATTTAGGTGACGTAAAAGGTAAACGTGCTTTAGTTAGAGTTGACGTAAACGTACCTTTAGATGAAAACCACAACGTAACAGATGACACAAGAATTCAAGCAATTGTTCCTACAATTAAAGCTTTGAAAGAAAAAGGAGCTAAAATTATCCTTATGGCTCACTTGGGTAGACCAAAAGGAGAATGGAAAACTGAATTTTCTCTTGAACCTGTTGCTAAATATATGTCAAAAGTTTTGGGTGAAGACGTATTGTTTGTAAAATCACCTGTTGGCGAAGGCGCAGACAAAGAATTGGAAGCGTTGAAAGACGGTCAAGTTGCTTTATTGGAAAACATCCGTTTCTACAAAGCTGAAGAAGCTAAAGATGATGATATGACATTTGCAGAAGAACTTGCTAAACTTGGCGATTTCTACGTAAATGATGCTTTTGGTGCAGCTCACAGAAAACACACTTCAACAGCTAAAGTTGCTCATATTTTGAAACCTGCAGTTGCTGGTTTGTTGATGGAAAAAGAAATCAGATGCTTATCACAAGCACTTGATAACCCAACTCGCCCATTCACAGCAGTAGTTGGCGGTGCTAAAGTTTCTTCTAAAATTGGTGTTTTAGAAAACTTAATCGATAAAGTTGACAACCTAATCATCGGTGGTGGTATGGCTTATACTTTCGTAAAAGCTAATGGCGGAAAAATCGGTAACTCAATTTGCGAAGACGACCAAATGGATGTTGCAAAAGCTATTGAAAAGAAAGCTGCTGATAAAGGTGTTAAAATTGTTATGGCAACAGATGTTTTGGCTGCTGATGACTTCTCTGGAAACGGTACAAACAAAGTTGTTTCTATCAACGAAATTCCAGACGGATTTGAAGGCGTAGATGCTGGTCCTGATAGCCAAAAAGCTTTTGCAGAAGTAATTAAAAATTCAAAAACTATTTTGATGAATGGACCTGTTGGCGCATTTGAAAACCCTAAATTTGCTGAAGGTACAAAAGCTGTATTGCAAGCAATTGTAGACGCAACTAAAGCCGGTGCTGTTTCTGTAATCGGTGGTGGTGATTCAGTTTCTGCTGCTAAGAAATATTTCAAAGCAGAAGACTTCACTCACGTATCAACAGGTGGCGGTGCTTCTCTAGAATTTATTGAAGGTAAAGTACTTCCAGGCGTTGCAGCATTGGATGAAAAATAAGTCTTTTCATAAATAACTCCAAAGACCCGCTGTGTGGTGGGTCTTTTTCTTTTGCAAATTGTAGCGGAATAAGAGTGAAAAGTGAAACGTGAGAAGTGAAAAGACCGTATCAGAAGTGAATAAGAGAATAAGTGAATAGGTGAATAAGTTCATTTAGTTCGCTTTGCTCAAAAATAATTTTGATGCATAGTCACAGTAGGTTTGGACTGGAAAGCCCAACCTACCGTAACAGATTACGGAGTCAAATTGCCACGATAGTGGAATGAACAATAACTCGTTAGT
>USOK01000014.1 GCA_900556295.1 uncultured bacterium
ACGAGTTATTGTTCATTCCACTATCGTGGCAATTTGACTCCGTAATCTGTTGTTTAATAGACTCCGGATCGTAGTCCGGAGTGACAGTTTAGAATGTAGGGCATCTAACTCATTATCCAAAAATTGAATTTCCTTTTGATTTTTTCAAGTTTAATTGGTTTTGGTCGTTTTTGTAGATGTCAGATGACATGATTTTGTTCATGCGTTCGTTAAATTTATATTCATATTTTTGTGCTTTTGCTGCGGCTTTGTCTTGGTGTCTGATTTCACGCAACTTAGCTTTGTAAGCTCGACGTAAGTTTTTACGTCCCGGGAAGCGTTTGTATTGACGAATTTTTCGTTGAATTTCTCTAATATCATCGACTTCTTTTGCTTTTTGAATATCTTCAACTAACGACATTCTTACATCAGGAGTAATTTCTTGTTTGCCTTTTGTAGTCGGTGTTTGAACAGGTTTGTCGTTGTTTACAACATCTTCAACTTTTTCTTCACTTGTTGTGTCTGTTGTAGTTTCGTCGTTAACCTCTTGAACAGGAGTAGTTTCCGGTTTCATATTTGTTCTGGCTTTCGCAATCAAGTCTTTCATTTCCTCGTCTGTGATATTTTCGTTTTCTCTTTCGAGTTTTAGTCTTTCAACAAAGTTGTTAAAATCTTCTACTGTATGAATATCAGAAGTCATTTTGTCGAGTTTTTCAAGGTTTTCGGCAATAGTTACTCCGTGTTCGCCGTTTTGGGTTTCGTCGTTTTTAACTCCATTTTCTTCACTCGGAGTTGTAACTTTTTCTTTCTTTTCAGTCTTTTTGTCCTCAACTTTATTGTTGTCTGTGTCGTTAGATTCAGCTTCTCTTGAACGGTTTGTATCATCTGCAGGAGCAGAATTGTCAGTATTAGAAGAATTGTTGCTATCGTCAACAGAAGAGTGGTTTTCATCACTTGCAGAAGATGAGCCATTGTTGTTTGTATCATTGTCAGCTACTTCAGAAGATTGATTATCTGCGTCCGGAGTATCTGGATCATCGGCCGGATTATCAACTGGATCATCAGCTGGATCATCAGCTGGGTTTTCAACAGGTTCTTCTTGTTCTGCATCTTCTGTAGGGGCAATAGGGTCAACAGGTGTTACAGCTTCAGACTTTTCTTTGTATGAGTCGTAAATTAGTTTTCCACCATAAGCAAGTCCGCCTAATGCAGCCACTGCTACGACTTTTTTCAATCTAGAGCCAGAAGATTTTTGACCAACGCCGTCGGCTTTAACTTCTTTTTGAGCTTGTTTAAGCAAGTCTTTTTGTTTAGAAGCTTTGCCTGCAACGGCATCGTACCATTCAGGTTTGTCAACCGGTTTTGGTTCTGAATATTTTCCGTCTGAGCCACGGTGTTCGTTAGTGAATGTTGTTATACCGTCTTTTTCTTCAATATGGTAAACATCATCACCGACTTCAATTCTAGTAATTTTGTCTGACTTGTCTTTTTTGATTGAATATTGTTGGTTGTCGTGAGTAATATTTTCTGTAGATGTAATTACATCACCATTTTCATCAGTTTTAATAGTTTTGTCTTTTAGGTTGTAATCTGTTCTGACAACCTTGTCACCTTTTTTGATGACTTGTTCTATAACTTCGCCATTTTTGTCATAGGTTGTTTCATAAGAATCTGTAACTTTTGTAGGATTGCCACTAGCATCTTTTTCTAAGAAGTAAAGTCTAACTTCTTTGCCGTCAACAACTTCGTGTAGTCTGCCGTCTTTGTATTCAAAAGTAGAGCCTTTTTGAGAAGGTTTTATTCCAAGTTTATTTACAGTTTCTTCTGTAGCTTTGTCTGCGTATTGAGAAGGTTTGTTGCTTGATTTGTCAGTTACTTTATTGTCAGCTTTTTCACTTGTCGATTTAGGGTTGCCTGCTTCATCAGCCGAAGCCTGAGTTACTTTATTGTCAACTTTTTCTTCTGTAGATTTTACGTTTTCAGGAGTTTCGTTAGATTTTTGTGCAACAGCTTCATTTTCAACCTGTTTTGCCCCTTCCGGATTGATGCCATGTTCTTCGTTTAAGTTGATAACCGGAGTTTCTTCTTCAACCGGATTTACAACCGGTGTTTCGTTTTCAGTTGCAGGAACTTTTTCTTTCCAAGTTCTCAACAATTCTTCTTGGCTAGAAGCTTTGTTAGCAACAGTATCCCACCATTCAGGTTTTTCTATTATTTCACTGTTTGACCAATGTTCACCATCCCAGTGTTGTTTAGTAAATATTGTTTGCCCATTTTGTTCAACAAGACGATAGGTGTCACCGTTAAATGTAATTTCTGTCTTAATATTACCAGTAGAAGATTTTTCTACTGTGTATTTTTGATTGTTATGGTAGATAATTTCTTCTGAACTAGTTATATTGCCATTAGCATCTACCCTTACATAAGTGCCAAAATTATCCCCATAGTAAATAGAAACAATTTCATCATTAGCATTTCTATATATAGTTTGAATAGTATTACCTTCATTGTCTTTGAGAATTTCAAAATTATTTTCTATTTTTAAATTTCCATTAGCATCTTTTTCTAAGCAATAATATTTAGTAGTATTTTTATTTTTAGTTTCTACTAGCATATCCCCAACACCTGTGTCTTTATACTTAAGTGTAGCTCCTTCTTGAGGTTCAATGCCTAGTTTTGTAGCAATTTCTTCTATTTCTGCATCAGTATATTTAGCCGGAGTTTCTTCCTCTAATCTGGCAGGAGTTTCTATTTCTGCCTGTTTTGCAGATTTGTTCGGACGTAATCTGTCAATAACTTTGTTGAAAGTAGCTTTTACGCTAAAGCTAGATTGAGCTTTTACACCGTGAGGAGTGATTGCGTGTTCTTCCGGTTTGTATTCTACAAAATTTCCGGTCTTTTTATCTCTTATTTGCCATTGTTGAGCTGTTGTGCCATCAGCATTTTCTATGGTTGCGTGTTTGTATTCGTTGCCAAGTGCATCATAATAAGCCTGCGTGCCATCTGTCAAGCTTATACCGCCTTCTTGCAAGCATTTACCGATTTCTGCATTTGGTTTGTATGCATCATCAAAGCCAAAGAAATGATCACCTGCCTCAGTTGTTGTTGTAATTTGAGTTTCTACGCCATCTTTGTATTCAATTTGAGTTTGTGAACCATTTTCGTTATTTCTTACAACTAATTCTGGTTGACCGTTTTCGTTGAACACTCTTTGTTCAACAATTCTGTCACCATCTTTGATAGTTTCAACAGCAACTTTTTTGTTTCTGCCAAATCTGCCTGATGTGTATTGTTGTTCTAGTGTATAAGTTTCTCCGTCAATTTCGATTTTTTGAGGTTTGCTTGTTTTAGTGGCTTTTTCAGATGTAATGTTGTCCATTCTAGAACCTCTACCGTTGAATTTGATACCTAATCTTTCGCTAATAGGTTTAGGAATTTCAACTGTTGGTTCAGCAACTACCGGTTCAACAACTACCGGTTCAACAACTTCGCCACCGCCAACAATGATTTCGCCTTCTGCCGGAGCAACCGGTGTTTCTTCTTCTAATTTTACAGGTGTTTCTGATTTTGCAGGTTTTGTAACTTTTGGAGCAATTGTTTCGTTATAAAGACCGGTTTCTGTCCAAGTACGTGTTTCCGGATCGAATGTTGCAATACCTTGTGGTTTGCCTTCTGCGTTCAAGGCAACATTGCCTTCAGAGTCAAGCAATTCGAAACGTTTTTCTTTTGAATTATATTTATAAGCGGCTCTACGTTTTATAGAAGGTTGGTAAGAGTCTTCTTCATCCATTAAAAATCGGTCCATTACTTCTTTTGGATTGTTTCGATTATATCTTTCATCCAAGGTTATCCTTGTTAAATTGCCTTCTTGATCGTATTCAAAACGAACTTCTTTGTTTTTTGGATATTCAATGCGGTAAAGTAATTGTTTACCGTTATCAGTGTATACATAGAATTCAGTTGTATTACCAATTTCACGATAATATAAATTTCCGCCTTGGGTATATACTTCTTCACTGATTTTTTTACCTTTTGCATCAAAATATTCTTTACTATAAAGATTATTAGACTCTTTGTCAGTAGCTGTTTTTACGTAACCGTCTTTTGTTTTAGTAGTTTCAACATTTAGCCAAGGTTCTTCCGGATCAGTATAAACACCTTTTTCAACTTCTGCATCAAGAAGTTTTTTATTGCTTGAGAATTTTTTATTCAACCATTCTCTTACTCTGCCTTTTTTGTTTGGAGCAGTGCTATTGTCAGGAACATATTCATTTCTATCTAGCATTGCATCAACACTTGCCTTTGTATCTGTCGGATCAAATGTAACATCATCTGCATGGGCTTCAATTTTGCTACGATGAGGATCTTGTCCCCATTCACTTTGTTTTTTCAAGTACTCTTGAAATAATTTTGTTTTTTGAGCATTTTCAGGTAATTTTATGATTTTTGCTCTAATTGCGTTGAAATCATCTCTTGAATTAGCGTTTTGCAATTCTTCTCTAATTGTTTCAACTTCTGATTTTTGTTGTGCAGGTTGGTTTTGAACTGCAGGTTGATTTTTAGCAATTATTTTATCCAATCTTTCAATTTGTTCAGGAGTTAGTTTTGAACCTAATTCAGCTTTTACTTGTTCTGCGTTTGCGTGACCTTTTTCAGCGTAAGTAACCAAGTCTTCAACTTCTTTTGAAGAAATGCCGAGTTTTTGTGTTTTTGTTTGTTGGAATGCACCTGTTTTATCGTATTGAACTCTATGAGCGCCATTTGCATCTATGAATTCAATTCCGCCTTTTACTTCTGTGTATTGAATACCGCTTTCTTTCAAGAAAGTTTTTGCTTCAGGCAAATTCAATTTTTCGAAAGATGCTCTTTGTTCAGGGTTCATTGTAGGCAAATCTTTTACAGCTTCACCTTGTTTGTGCATTGCCATCAATGTTTTTGCTTTGTTTGCCGGTGAAAATTTAGCCATAGAGCTTCTTGCACTAGAAACGTGCGCAAATGCCATCATACCCATTGCCAAAGGATCTTTTAGGAAATCTTTGTAACTTTGACCGTTCATTTCCATAATAGCTCCGCCAATTGCAACATCTGCACCTGCACCAACTGTGTGAACACCGAGTGCTTTTGCTTTAGATGTCATATTTGATGCAATTCCGCCAGAAATTTCGCCGACTAAAGAACCTGCAAAGCCGAATTCAGCAACTATTGCAGCTTTTTCTTCTTTAAGTGCGCGAGATTCAAAAGTACTATTATTTACGTTGGTATCAGCAACATATTGACTTGCCCCCATTCCTGCACCTGTTAGGGAAGCTCTAGCTACTTTGCTTACAAAATTTGTACCTTCTGCAAGCATTTTTGCACCTTTAAATGTTGTACCGGCAACTTTTAACAACCCACCGCCAAGAGGAGCTGTTGCCATACCAATAGTTAAATCAGCTGCAATTTCGCCATATTGTTGGTGTTGCAAATATTTTTGGTTTACTTCTGCAAGGTTCATGCCTGTGTATTTTTTCACAGCTTGTTCGAAAGGAATATGTTTACCGTTTTTGTCAACAAGTTTGCCTTCCGCAGCTAATTCAAGTTTTTGCAAAACAGATTGGGCAACTCTATAAGTATCTCGTGTATCCTCTTTTGTTTGTCCCAATAAAGTAGCGCTTCTCATTCTGGAAATAAGTTTCATTTTTTCGTTTTCACCGTTTACGTCAAATGAATGTTCGTTTCTCAAAGAGTTGAAAATAGCTTTTAATTCTTTAATCTGTTCTTTGTTTGCTTCAATATCTTCTTTTTTCAATTTAGGATCAACTTTTGAAGATTCAAGAGCAATGTTTGCAAAATCCGCAATTTTGTTGTTTGTTACACGGTTGTAAAATAGATAGTCTTCTGTTGTATAATTTTTTGGGAATTTTTTGTCAACCACAACAGACTTAAACCAAGGGCATTTCTTTTCTACAAGTGCGAGGACTTCCGGATTTTTAATAATTCCGTAAACTTTTGCAAGGTTTGTGTCAGATTTGTGTTGATAATCAGAAGATGATGATTTTATAGCGCCTTTGAGAGCATATACAGAATTGACATTTTCTCCACTGCTTGCATATCTTGAAGAAAGTGATTTTGCTTCGTTCAACAATCTAACAGCTTCGTTTGCCAAGTCTTCATTTGAAAATTTGCCATAACCAGCCATCATTAAATCAGATTTTTTGTTCAATGTTGCCAATTTTTTGTTTGCAGGAAGTAATTTATCCATTTGAGCATACATTTCTGAATCGTGTGAATCCAAAGCTGTATCAATGTTTTCATCAACGCCTGAAAGTATTAATTTTACATTAGTTCTTAAATTGATACCAGTTTTTTCTGCTTGAGTTGTGAGTTCATTTTTTTCAGGAGCAAAAAGCTTTTTGAAACTCAAGTCAATCAAATTTGCATCATCTTCTGTTTGGAAGGCAATCAAACTTTCCAAAGCTGTTTCACCTTTTCCGGCTTTAACATTGTTTGCTTTATTGAAACGTGCTGCACCTTTTTGCAAATAGTTGTAATCTTCTTTTGTAGTTACGGCATCTAGTGCAGAATGTCTGTTATCAAACTTTTTGCCGTATGTTGTAAGGTTTGTTAAAAGAATTTCGTTTCTTCTTTTTTGGTCAACGATTGCGCCTTGTTTTACCAAATCAGCGTCGAATTTGTAAACTTCATCATTAGAAATTTCTGAACCTAGAAAAGCTTCGTAATGAGATTTGTATTTGCCGTTTTTAACATCTTTTTGGAAGCTTTTGTCTTGCGCATAGTGCTTGTCAATTCTGTTCAAAACTGCAGGGTCTACGATACTTTGGTTTGTTCTAAGGAGTTTTGAATCTTTTGTGCCGATTCCTGTTCCAAGAAATCCGCCTGCTGCGTTGTCCAAATCTTTAATAATGGCATCAGCTTCTTTTTGTGTAAGGTTCACAGCTCTACCGGTTCTTTTGTCGATGTACCAGAATTTGTTGTTATCACCTTTAATTCTGATAATATTTTTGTCTGAATAAGAAGCTCTGCTGTCCAATTCTTTTTCCAAACGAGCTTTTTCTTTAGCGTTTTTAGTTGTTCTGATTTTGTGTTTTACATTTTCAACATAAGCTGTGCTTTGTGCATAGTCAGCTTTGATTACTGTATTGTCTTTTGCCATATAGAATTGTTGACCAGCTTGGTTCATAACAAGTTTTCTGCCTAAACGGTCAACATTTTCTTTCAAAACAACATAGCTTTTGCCATTATTTTTAGCTGTAACTTTTTTAGTTTTTTCATTATCAAATATCAGGCAAGCTTTTACGTAACTTTCTTTCAAAATTACGTGGTTTGCTGATGCGAAAGCTTGTTTGCCTGTTTTTATATCTTTTACTACAAGGTGTCCACGTTTAGAGCCTTTTACAACGCCCAAAATTTCATAAGTCTTGCCGCTTTTGTCAGTAAAAGTATTTGCGGATTTTTTAGCTTTATTAAAAACAGCCTTTTTGCCTGCTTCTTGTTTCTTAACCTTCTTATTATTTTGTGCGTTGTAGTTCGCTTGAACATTGTCTGTCTTTTGAACTTTTGTCATTACGTACACCTCACATACTTTTACCTTATGAGTTGTACTACGGCACTTTTGCAAGAATTCTTTAAGTTCATGCAGAAAATTTGTTACAAATATTAATAAATCTTGTGATTTAACTAATCAACCACACAAATACCCACGGAAGTAGCATGTAAACCATTTGCAAGCCAAAAACCATCTTTTTGAGCAAAATCAAAATCTATTCCGAAATAAGTTGAGCCTGAACCTGACATGATTGAATTTGGATAAGCTTTTTTTATTAACTTCAATTCTTCATAATCGTCAATTACAGCCCACTCTAAGTCGTTCACGAAATTTTCTCTTTCGCCAAATTCGGATTTGAAATCATCATTTTTTTTCGCAGAAAATTTTGTGTATGCCTCTTTTGCACTAATTCCAAGGTCATTAGGTTTTATAAGCGAAATATTCATTTCCTCAAATGGAAGTTTTTCTAAAATTTCGCCACGCCCATATGTCATTTGTCGTCCGCCTTCAAGGCAAAAATTCAAGTCAGAACCCAATTTTGCGCATAAATTATGCAATTCTTCACGAGACAAAGGTCGATTAAAGATTTCATTTAATCCAAAAAGTGTGCCTGCTCCATTCGTGCTTCCGCCTGCCAAACCTGCTGAAACAGGAATATTTTTGTCTATATAAATCTCAATTTTATGCGGAGCAAGATTCACTGTTTCGACAAAAAGCATTGTAGCTTTAAAAACGAGATTTTTTTCATTATAAGGGATTTCTGTGCTATTGCCAGAAAGATTTATTTCGAACTTTTCTGCCGGTTCAGCATTTATTGTCAAATAGTCATAAAGACTGATTGTCTGCATAATGCTCTCAATATTATGAAAACCGTCAGGACGTTTGCCGGTAACTTTTAAAGTCAAATTTATTTTTGCAGGGCATTGAATTTTCATTTCAAAAGTTCCTCAGAAAGTTTGCCAAACATTTCAATCGATAGTTTTTCGCCTCTGATATTTTCGTCCAACCCAAGCGATTGTAGGGCTGTTTGAATTTTTTCTTTGGCAAATCCGCCTGACATCAAGCAGTTCTTGATATTCTTTCTACGTTGAGAAAATCCGGCTTTGATTACTTTTCTAAAATGTTTGTAATCCGTCAAGTCAAGCAAAGGTTTTTCTCTAACAACGAGTTTTACTAACGCAGAATTGACTTTTGGCGCAGGATAAAAAGAGCGTCTGCCAACGAGTTTCATAATCTCAACATCTGCCCAAAACTGTGACAAAATTGTCAAAAGCCCGTATTGCTTGCCTGATGAGTTTTCGTTAGCAACCATTCTGCGAGCAACCTCTTCTTGAACCATTAACAAAATGTCTGTGATTTTATTACGATTTTTGTTACTCAAATCATCTATTTCACCCAAAAGATGTGCGATAATCGGACTTGTAATATAATATGGAATATTTGCAACAATTTTAATTTTGCCTTCGCAAAGATCTGATAAATCTTGTTTTAAAATATCGTTGTGGATAATTTTTAAATTCGGAGCATTAAGTTTTTCAAGTTCTTTAATAGCTTCTTCATCAAGTTCTATAGCGATAACCTGTCTGGCATGCTTCACTAACTGTTCTGTTACAAATCCAACTCCGGGACCGATTTCTATAACCGTATCATCAGGATTAATGTCTGCAAAATCAATGATATCGGCAATAGTTTGACCATCAATCAAAAAATTTTGCCCGAGTCTTTTTTTAGTTCTAAAATATTTAGCCCGTTCGAAGTAGTTCATCTTACCTATAATAATACCACACACAGGTAAATGTTTAAATAAAAATTTTTTGCTAATTTTGTGGATGATATAATTTAAGGGGGTAAATATGCAAACACAAACCAAACTCAGTAAAAAAGAAATTGTAAAATTATTTGAAGCAGGCTGTAAACCGAAAGAAGAGTTTAATATCGGGCTTGAATATGAAAGACTGCCGATTTTTTCTGTAACTTCGAAAGCTGTAGATTATGGTTCAGAGTTTGGAGTTTGCAATTTTTTACGAAATTTTGCTAAAGAAGAAAATTGGGATTACATAACAGATAACTACAACATTATTGGCTTAAAACAAGAGCATGACACGGTTACACTTGAACCTGGGTGTCAAATTGAATTGAGCATAAAGCCTGAAAAAACAATAGATGCGCTCAAAACAAAAATTGATAAACTCAATAAACAAATGAAACCGATTTTAGATAAATTAGGTATAAACCTTTTGAATTATGGTGTTTCACCTCTTTCTACGCATAAATCTATTAATTTAATTCCAAAGCAGAGATACCATATTATGGCAAAATATTTGTGGGGAATTTTGTCTGATGTTATGATGAGAGAAACCGCCGGAATTCAATGCTGTATTGACTTTGAGAGTGAAGAAGATGCGATGACTAAATTCCGTATCGCAAATAAATTAACTCCGTTTGTGACTGCGATGTTTGCAAATTCTCCGATAAGAGGCGGAGTTGAAACGGGCTACAAGAGTTTTAGGGCGTTGAGCTGGCTAAATACAGACAATGACAGGTGTGGTTTTGTCGGCCAGATTGATAACAAGTTTTCGTTTGAAGAATATGTTGACTATGTTCTTCAAACGCCAATGATTTTTATTAACCGTGAAGATGATGCAATTCCGCTTGATGGAAAAATTAGTTTTGACGAATTTATGGCAAACGGTTATCAAGGTTATGACGCCGATATTGAAGATTTTAACCTACACGCAAATTTGTATTTTCCGGAAGTTAGATTGCGTAACTTTATAGAAATCAGAAACCAAGACTGTGTTGGTAAAGGTTTGCAGTACTCAATTTTGGCTATTTATAAAGGAATTCTTTACAACAAACACGCAATTGAAGAAATTGAGGAGTTGTTCAAAGATTTTGAATACAGGGATTTTTCAGAATTAAGATATAATGTTCCGAAAAGTGCATTGAATTCTAAAATCGGCAAATATTATGCTAAAGATATTGCAAAAGAAATTTTGTATATCGCTGAAAAGTCGTTTATCGAAATGGACACAGATGAAGAAAAATTTTTAGATCCGATAAAAGAATACACAAATGCCGGAATTTGCCCAGCAGACGTAATAATTCGCAATTGGAACGGAATTTGGAATAAAGATATTAAAAAATTGATAAAATTTGTAACGGAGTAAATCTTGTTTTAGAAAAAACAAAGTCAATCCTCGCCCCTATGGCGGGAAAGGAAACAGTCGTTCACGAGCATTTAGTGAGTGTTACGAATGCATGTGAAGAAGAAATATTTGAAATAATAAAAGGCACAGGGCTCAAAATTGAACCATGTGCCTTGTTTCAACTGCCGTTATCCGCTTTATATATAATTTAATCGGATTTATTCCTTGGCAGTTGTCCGTACCAGCCGTGTTTCGCAGGAAATTTGCAGACAACTTATCTGCTTCGAAATTAGAACATGGATGTGCACCGTTTCCGCTTCTTCTTACCCCAAAGAAACGACATGTTCTCCTGCCAGCGTCATATCCGCATAATTAGGCTTTAAAGGTACGAATACATTATTATATTACGATTTTTTGAGGCATATTTCATTGGAAATCCTGATAATTTTTTATTCTGAAAAATTAAACTTTTGTGCAATATAATTTCTTGTTATTTGGGCAATAATTTTATTCAAAGGAGAGTATTATATGGCAATAAAGTTATTAGTTTTTGATTTTCGGGAAAGTGAAAAAGATTTTTTCAGATCGCATGAACTTGAAAATTTTGACATTACTTTTTTTACAGAAAGTTTAAACGAGGAAACAGTAAAAAATCTTAGCTCCGAGTTGCTGGATAATACTTCTGTGATAAGTGTTTTTATTGATTCAGAGGTTACGGAAAACGTAATAAATTCGTTCAAAAACCTGCGAATTATCTCTACTCGCTCAACAGGAGTTGAGCATATAAACAAACGCTCCGCTGATGCCAAAAATATTGCTGTTGTGAATGTTGAAGGTTATGGCGCACGACCTGTTGCACAATACACTATAGGTTTAATCCTTGCATTGGTACGAAAAATTATTCCTGCATCAGAATATTTAAAGACCAAAAATCGTGTTTGCCAAAATTTTGTCGGACGTGATATTTCTAGGTTTACAATTGGTATAATCGGAACAGGCAGTATTGGAATTGCTGTTGCAAAACTTGCCTCTGCCTTTGGAATGAAAATTTTGGCTTATGATATCTCAGAAAAAATAGAGTTTGCTAAAAAATACAATGTTGAATATACTGATTTTAATACTTTGCTCAGAGAAGCTGATATTGTAACTATCCATATACCTTATACCGGTGAAAATAAATATATGTTTGCATTTGAACAGTTTAGTATAATGAAAAACACAGCCTACCTGATTAATACATCAAGGGGCGAAATTGTGAATATAAAAGATTTGTATAGTGCAGTAACTAAAGGTGCAATTAAAGGAGCGGCACTGGATGTAGTGACTTGTGAATACTTTAATTTCAAATGTTCAAATTTAACCCAAACTCTATATAATAATTTTGAATGCGTAGAGGAATCAAAGATTTTGCCAGAATTAATAAAAAATCAAAATGTTATTGTAACCCCGCATGTAGCATACGAAACACAAGATGCAATTGATTATATTCTAGAAGTAACTTTCATTGCAATTTCTGATATTATTAAAGGCGGAAATTCATATAGAGTGAATTAGGTGGTGCTACGCACTACCGGAACAACTGCGGTGTATACCGCTAAATAAATCCTGATGTTGGGCTGGCGTCTTGAAATTACTTCTCGCATTTCACTCTTGCACTGTATCCACGAGAGTTTTTGCTATTTTAATAGCTTCTGTAAAAGCATATTCATTTTGCAGAAAATCTTTGCGCTCAACATATCTGGAAACAATTTTTCTAGCAAATGTTCCGATTGCAATTCCGTTATAATTAATTCCGCATATTTGAGCAAGTTCTGCTGTTTTGGAATTTGTTCCTCCAGAAAGCATTACGTAAACAGGTAATTTAGCATTTTGAACAATTTCTGCCGTTGCAACTGTCTGTAACGTAGTTTTGTAATCATCTTTCCCGCCACTCATTGGAAATCCGTCAGCCTGAATAATTGTTGAATAAGGTCTACGTTGTGCAATCATATTTTTAATACGCCCAATCATTCTTTCTTCTGACAAATGTTTACGAGCTGTGCAGATACTTAGTATTCCGTCATAAATTTCATTTATATAATTCCATTTTTCAAAAACTTCATTATCATTTTCGCCCATAGCATGGAGCTCAATGCAATCAATTCCTCTTTCAATTAGAGGTGGCAAAACCTCTCTCAAATCCTTGTTTTCGGATATAAAAGATATTACCCCATGCCTGCAAACTTTTTGACACTTTCCGCAACCAATACAACGTGTGGTATTTATTTTAGAATATTTAATCGCTTTTTGTGGACAAACTTCTTCACATTTGTGACAGTTGGCACATTTTTCATTATCAATGTAGGCTTTTCTAACATGCGGATCGCCTTTAATTCCGACACTTACGCATAAATAACCTTCTCTATCTTCCAGTCCTCGTTTTGCAGCATCAACAATTTCCGGTTTTGCTGACAAGTCGAAGAATTTGCATCCTGCTTTTGAATACAGAGCAACAAGTTTTTCAACCTCAATTGCGTCCTCATTTCCAGCTCCGCATACGAGTTTGAAGCATTTATTTTCTTTTAGCAAATCTTCCAGCATTAAAATACCATATTATTATAAATCGTTTGAGAAGCTTTTACGATAAACTCTTTACCTAGCGGTGAGTTGTGCGGGCGGTTTGCAAAAATCACAACGATGTATTTTTTGCCGTTTGGAGCATAAACAATTCCGGCATCTCCGAGCATTTTGCCAATATCACCTGTTTTGTGCAAGAAAGTTGCACCGGCAGGAAGTCCGGCTGCAATTAAGCGGTTGTTATGAACATGTCCCATATAGTCAAAGATTTTTTCTCTTGAACTGTTGCTTAAAAATTTAGGGTTATCAATATTATAAAGAATTTGCGCCATATCTCTTGCAGTAGAATGATTTGTTCCACCTAAGTCAGGAAGCCATGTTTGAACATAAGTGTGCTTCAACCCCCACTCTCTCAAGGCAGAGTTTACATCTGTCATTGAACCCAAACGGGCCATTAACATATTTGTTGCAGAGTTGTCAGATTCTGTAATCATCATTCTTGCAAGTTTGTCAATTGTATAAGTAGAGTTTTCAGCTTTAAATTGTAAGCTTCCAGAACCTTCAGAACGGTAATAATTTGTCAATGGCATTTCATCATAAATTGTAAGTTGATTTTTTTCGATAGATCTAAACAATTCCACAAGTACAGGAAGTTTGATAATGCTGGCTGTTGGAAAAATTTCATCAGCATTAATATCAACATAGTTACCTGTTTCATAATCCCAAACATATACAGATGGATGAATTGAAGGATACAACGCTGCAAGATTTGATAATTGACTTTCCAAACTTGATAATCTTGAACCCTCTGACAAAGTAGCCATTTCAGGTTTTTTAACATCAGCACCTTCCAATGATCTTTCGCCCATAAACCAGTGATTAGAAATATAATTTGATGTTGGGAATAAAAGTTGTTGATAATCTGCCTTAACCTCTTTATAAGGTGTTGGATTGAACATCATTTTAGTAACTTTGTTAAATCCAACAGGTAAAATTGTTAACCCGAGCAATGAAACAATTCCGACAGAAACAATTCTGTGAATAAGGTTGTTTCTTGCGATTTTTTTTTCATTTGCTGTTCTGGTTGAGTGGTTTCTAACAGATTTAATATTGTTATTATTATTATAATAGTTGTTGTTATTGTTATAATATTGTGGCATTGG
>USOK01000015.1 GCA_900556295.1 uncultured bacterium
CCCCCCCCTGCCATATCAACTGTGGTGCATACCGTTATACGAACTTAGTGCCCTAGTGCCTTAGTAACCTAGTATCTTATCTATATTATGTATCTAAATGCCATTCACAACTCACTAAAATAAATAAAAATTGACAATTATGTAACATTTGTTTATAATTGTAATTACTAAAGAAGGAGTGTGAAATGGCACAACAATTTAACCCGCAAAATATAAAAAAAAGAACTTCGGTTTTGGTATTTTTGAAAGGCGCAACAGCTCCTTTGGTGCTTTATGTTGAAAAACCGGAAGAACTTTATGCAGAATTACAGCAAGCAATGCGAAGTGCAACAGCTACTTTGATTGAAAAAGAAACTCAGGGACCTTTGAAAAAAGTTTGCTTTATCTCTAATCAAATAGCTTCTCTTGCAATACAGGAAGAACAGTACGTAGGATAATGGATTACAAAATTTCTATAGAAGAATTGGAAAATACTTCGTCTAAAACTATTGATTTTCATTTTGAAGATAAAATTGATGGTTTGGATTGTGTTGCTCCGGTTGTTTCAGATTTAGAAATTAAGTCACTTGGTGAATTTATAGAAGTATGCGGAAATGTTAAGGGAACAGTAAAATTGGAATGTGATTTGTGTTTGAAAGAATACGATTATGATTTTGATTTTGATATAAATGAAATGTATGCCAAAAACACTCTGTTAGATGATTACGGGCAAGAGTTCGAGTTGAAAGACGGACAGTTTGTAACCGATTTGAACGGCGCAGAAGAAATTGATATTTATGACTTATTGTATCAATCTGTAATATTAAATTTACCAAATAAGAAAGTTTGTGGTATAAATTGTAATGGGGACAAATTTATGAAAGAAGAAAATTTGTCTGATCCAAGACTTGATGTTTTCAAAAATATAAAAATAAATGAAAACTAGGAAGAATATAAGTAGTAATAAAAAATAAAAAGGAAAAAGAAAAATGGCAGTACCTAAGAAAAGAACAGGACATTCAGCACAAGGAAGCAGAAGAAGTAACTGGAAAGCTACAAAACCAGAAACTACTAAATGCCCTAATTGTGGTGAAACAGTATTGACTCACACAGTATGCACAGCTTGCGGAACTTACAAAGGAAAACCTGTAAGCTTGAAAGATAGAGTTGAAGAAGTTGCAGAAGCAAAGAAACCTGCAAAAAAATCAACTAAAAAGGCTGAAAAAGCAGAAAAAGTTGAAGAAGTAAAAGCAGAAGCTCCTGCTGAAGAAAAAACTGAAGAATAATAGATATACTAAGCAATAAGGCGCTGGGCAATTATATTTTTGTGATACCTAGTGCCTTAGAGCCTTAGTAATTTAGTATCTTTTTTTGATAGAGAGGGATAAGATGACAAGAATAGCAATTGATGCAATGGGCGGGGATCATGCTCCACACGAAATCGTGGCAGGTGCTGTATGGGCAGCTAAAGAATATGGAGTTGCAATCGAGCTTGTAGGTAAACAAGATAGAATTGAACAAGAACTCGATAAGATTTCTCACGAAGGCTTTATGACCGATTATGGTAAAGGTGGGCCTGCAAAGTGCCGTATTAAGATTGATACATCAAAATTAGACATCAAAATTACTCATGCCTCAGAAGTTATTGAAATGGGTGAGGCTCCTGGTCAAGCTATTCGTAAAAAGAAAAAATCATCTATCGTTCTAGCTGTTGATGCAGTTGCAAAAGGAAGCTCTGATGCAGTTGTTGCTGCAGGCTCAACAGGTGCTGCTATGGCATCAAGTTTGTTTGGTTTGGGTAGAATCCCAGGAATTGACAGACCGGCAATCGCAGTTACTTTGCCTACAATTAAACAACCTATCGTTGTAATTGATGGTGGTGCAAACAGCAATTGTTCACCTGAAATGCTTTATCAATTCGCAATTATGGGTGCAACATTCTCTAAAAACGTTTTAGGTATTGAACACCCTAGGGTTGGTGTTTTGAACATCGGTGAAGAAGCGGGTAAAGGTAACGAACTTGCTCAGGCAACTTATAAGATTTTGGAAGAACACCAAGAAAAGATTAACTTTGTTGGTAACATTGAGGGTAAAGAAATTTTCTTGAGTGTATGCGATGTTGTAGTATGTGACGGTTTCGTTGGAAACGTTGCGTTGAAGGTTACAGAAGGTACATCTTCAATGTTGTTCAGAATGTTGAAACAAGAATTTAAAGCTGATTTGGCAGGTAAAATTATCGGACTTCTTGCAAAACCGTTCATGAAAAGAATTTATACAAAAATTAACTATGAAGAATTTGGTGGTGCTTTGCTTTTAGGTGTTAAAGGTATCACAGTAATTTCTCACGGCAGAAGTAAAGCTTATGCAATTAAAAATGCCGTAAGAGTTGCAAAACACGCTGTTGAAACAGGCGTGAACGAAAAAATAGCTAAGTTTTATGAGGAATAAAAACAGATGACAAATAAATTAATTCCGTTGAGAATTGCAGGTGTTGGTTATAGCTTGCCTGAAACAGTTATTACAAACGATGATTTGACAAAATTATATGAAACTTCTGACGAGTGGATTTATACTCGTACAGGGATTAAAGAAAGACGTGTTGTTTCTGGTGAACAAAACGCTATCGACTTAGGTTTGGAAGCTGCTCAAAATGCGTTGGCTAAGGCTAAAATGAAGCCTGAAGAAATCGATTTGATTTTGGCTGCATCTTCTGCTCCTCCTGATTTGTACCCTGCAATCGCTTGTCATATTCAATCAAGATTAGGCATTACAAAACCTATCCCTGCATTTGATATTACAGCAGCATGCTCTGGTTTGATTTACGGTTTGAGCATTGCAAAAGCTTATATCGCATCAGGCATGTACAAAAACATCTTGATTGTTGCAACTGATAACAATTCAAGACTTGTTGACTGGACTGATAGAGGTACTTCAATCTTGTTCGGTGACGGTGCAGGTGCTATGGTTGTTACTCAAGCTGAGGACGGAATTGATGATGTAATCTCAATTGATATTGAAGCAGACGGTAACTATGGAAACTTAATCGAGCTTTCATTTGATGGAAAAAATTGCCCGTTGGTTGAACAATATGAAGAAAAACCAAAAGGAATCAGAATGAACGGTCGTGGAGTTTACACTTTTGTTGCAAAAATCTTGCCTCATTATGTAGAAAACTTGGTTGAAAAATCAGGTATGAAGGCTGACGATATCGATTATCTAATCCCTCACCAAGCAAATATCAGAATTATTCAAGCTGTACAAGAAAGACTTGGATATCCTGATGAAAAAGTTGTTACAAATATCAAATATTATGGTAACACATCAGCTGCCTCTATTCCAATCGCTTTGGCAGAAAGTGTTGAAAAAGGAAAAGTTAAACTTGGAACTACTGCAATTCTTTGCGGATTTGGTGCCGGTATGACTTGGGGCGGTGCAATCGTTAGACTTCGTGAAGGCATTTGCTAGTGCTACGCACGTAGCCCTCTGCGATGATGTTCATTCATACTTCAAATATTGGTGTGAAGGTCGCTAAGCGAGAGTTAAGTTACTAGGTTACTAAGGCACTAGGGCAGTAAGGTCGTATCAGGAATAAAAGACGATAGGACGATAAGACGTAAAGGCGATAAGTCCGAAACAGAAGCTATTAATCGTCATTCTTAGGGAAACAATAATTTAATCCCGAAGGATCTAATTACAAGTGGAAGAAAGTTATTGTAGGTTGGGTTTACTAACCCAACAGCGAAACTAAACCGAAATGGACTTAGTGCCTTAGTAACTTAAAATAAAACATAAAGGATAAAATTATGACTAAAAAAATCGCATTCTTATTCCCTGGACAAGGCTCACAAGCAGTAGGCATGGGAAAAGATTTATATGAAAATTTTGAAAGCTCAAAAAATGTTTTTGACACAGCAGATAAAGTTTTGGGCAAAAGCATTACAACTCTTTGTTTTGAAGGACCGGAAGATTCTTTGAAACAAACTGTAAACACTCAACCTTGTATCGTAACAATGTCAATTGCGGCGTTGGAAGCTTTGAAATCTCAATTGGATATCAAACCTGACTTTGTTGCAGGTCACTCTTTGGGTGAATATTGCGCAATGTACGAAGCTGGCGTAATGTCATTAGAAACAACTTTTAAAGCAATTCAAAAAAGAGCTGACTTGATGAGCGCAAGCGCAACAGGAGGTGCGATGTCTGCAATTTTGAACGCTCCTGAGGGTGCTTTGGAAGAAGCATTGAAAGAAGCATCAAGTGTTGGTTATGTTGATGTTGCAAACTACAATTCACCTGCTCAGGTTGTAATCACAGGTGACAATGATGCAGTTGCAAAAGCCGGCGAAATCTTGTTGGCAAAAGGTGCAAGAAGAGTTGTTCCACTTCCTGTTTCAGGCGCTTTCCACTCTAAATTTATGGAAAATGCAAGCAAGGAATTTGTAGGATTTGTTTCTGATTTGGAATTGAATAATGCTGAAATTCCTGTTGTAACAAACGTTGACGCTAAGGCAACTATCGAAAGTTCAGATTTCAGAGAAAAAATGCCAAAACAAATTTGCTCATCAGTGCATTGGACTCAAACAATCCAACAAATGGCAAATGACGGCGTTGAAATTTTTGTAGAAATCGGACCTGGTAAAGTTCTTGCAGGTTTGAACAGAAAAATTGCACCGGAAGCTAAAATGTTCAACGTGTTTGATAAAGCATCTTTGGAAAGTACAGTTGCAGCGTTGAAAGAAGAATTGGCTCTTGTGTAAATAAGTAAAAATATTCATTAAAAAAGGTGGAGATGCTATATCTTCACCTTTTTTGCGAATTGTATATTTTTCAAACCAGTTGTAATACAAAAAATACATTTGGCTCAGCTTGCACTGCCTGGGTTATTTTTAATGAAAATATGGATTACCTACATTGTGACGATTTGTCATGGAGTGGGAAAACCAGATGCAAGTAGTCAAACTGTAGCTCGGGGCCCCCGACATCAAGAATATATAAAAAGCTAAATTTGTTGGGTTAGTAAACCCAACCTACATTAATTTTCTTCCACTTGTAATTAGATTCTTCGGGATTAAATTGTTGTTTCCCTCAGTCTGTAGTCTGTAGGTTGGGCATACTTGCCCAACATCGTAGATTAATGCTAAATTAGATTCTGAATAGCAAGAAAAATTAATGCTCGTTACTCGCATTATTTTTCTAAGCTTTCAGAATGACGAGAATATTTTATTTGTTGTAACGAACTTATCGTCTTAACGCCTTATCGTCTACTATCCTTAACTCTCGCTTAATTACCTCGCTTTCTAGCTGCTTTCATCATTCTCCTCTCTTCAAATTTGTTAATAAACTGACAAAGCTTGCATATTTATGCTACAATTGACTTGAGGGATAAGATAAATTCGTTTTTTATTTTATTTTAATAAATAAGGAGAAAATTAATGACTGAAAGAAAAATTGCTTTGGTAACAGGCGGTTCTCGTGGTATCGGGTTAGCTTGTGCCTTGGAACTTGCAAAAGCAGGTTGTGACATTATTATTAACGACATTTGTGAAGCTGAAAAAGCTCAACCGGCTTTAGACGAAATCAAGGCTTGCGGAGCTAATGCTTACTTCTACCAATTTGACGTTTCAAACCCAGAAGCTGTTCAAGAAAATGTTGACAAAATGATTGCTGAACACGGTAAAATCGACGTATTGTTGAACAATGCAGGTATTACAAAAGATGGTTTGTTCATCAGAATGGATATGGAACAATGGGAAAGAGTTATCAAAATCAATTTGACTAGTGCATATTGCGTTACTCACGCAGTTATCAAATATATGATGAAAGCTCGTCAAGGTTCTATTATCAACATGTCTAGTGTTGTTGGGCTTCACGGAAACCCTGGTCAAGCTAACTATTCAGCATCAAAAGCTGGCTTAATCGGTTTGACAAAAACTCTTGCAAAAGAATTTGGTTCAAGAAACATCAGAGTTAACGCTGTATGTCCTGGATTTATCCAAACAGCTATGACAGCTAACTTGCCTAACATTGATGAATACTTGAAAGCTATTCCGATGAAACGTCTTGGAACTCCTGAAGATATCGCAAAAACAGTTAAATACTTAGCTCTTGATGCTGATTACGTTTCAGGTCAAGCAATCGAAGTTGCTGGGGCGTTGATTATATAGTGAATGGTGAATAGTGAGGGGTGAGTAGTTCATTTCATGAGTATTTGTTTGATAAATTTTGAACAAAGCGAGCTAAAAGGTCTATTCACTACTCACAATTCACGACTCACTTTTCGAAAAAGTTAAGATTTTTAACAATATGAAAACCAAATTGTAAATTTCTTGCAAAAATTTCTTGCGTTAAGTATAATGTAAGAGAACAAATAGTATAGTAATACAATTAATTATGAGGAAATTAGAAATGAGTACATTTGAAAAAGTAAAAAAAGTTGTAGTAGATCAATTAAGCGTTGATGAAGCATTGGTTACTCCAGAAGCAAGCTTTACAGCTGATTTGGGTGCTGATTCTTTGGATACAGTTGAATTGGTTATGGCTTTCGAAGAAGAATTCGGTTGCGAAATTCCTGATGAAGAAGCTGAAAAAATTCAAACAGTTCAAGACGCTGTTACTTACATTGATGCTCACAGCAAATAGGCTGCAGCTTAGTCGAGAATTGGCATGGAGTTGCCTCTCTTAAACTCGCTGTTGAGACTCGATTTGTTCATAAAAAGTTGCGAGGGTGAAAATTTAATATTGAATTTTCTCCCTCGTATATTTAAAAGATAGTTAAAAAGGTAAAGAGATGACAAAAAGAAGAGTAGTTATCACAGGACTTGGCGCAGTTACACCGTTTGGTGTTGGTGTTGACAAATTTTGGAATAGTCTTGTTGAAGGAAAAAGCGGAATAAGTACTTCTGAGCTTATTGATATCAGTAAGCACGTTGTAAAAATTTCTGGTGAAGTTAAAAACTTTCACCCTGAAGAATATATTGATCCAAAAGAAGCTAAGAAAATGGATAGATACATTCAGTTCGCAGTTATTGCAGCTGATGAAGCTATCAAAGATGCTAAATTGGACGAAGTAAAAGATGTAGACCCTTATAAAATCGGTGTTATGGTTAGTTCTGCAGCTGGCGGTTTCAGAACTTTTGAAGAAAACCATGTTAGAATTCTTGAAAAAGGACCTAACAAATGTTCTCCGTTTACAATTCCTATGATGATTGTGAACATGGCATCAGGTCGTATTTCAATGCGTCACGGTTTTAAAGGTATTAACAAAGTAGTTGTTTCCGCTTGTGCAACTGGTACTCACACAGTTGGTGATGCGTTTAGATCAATTCAATATGGTGATGCTGATATTATGGTTGCCGGTGGTTGTGAAGCTACTATTTGTGACGTTGGTATTGGAGCTTTCTCTAGTGCAAGAACACTTTCTAAACGTAACGATGAGCCTACAAAAGCTTCTCGCCCTTGGGATGTTGAAAGAGATGGTTTCGTAATGTCAGAAGGTGCTGGTGTTCTTATTCTTGAAGAATATGAACATGCTAAAAAACGTAGTGCAAAAATCTATGCTGAAGTTGTTGGATATGGTCAAACAGGTGATGCTTATGATGTTGTTGCTCCTGATCCGGAAGGACAAGGCGCTATCCACGCAATGCAGTTTGCATTGGATGATGCAGGTATGAAACCGACTGATGTTCAGTATATCAATGCTCACGGTACAAGTACAGGTTTGGGCGACGTAGCTGAATCAAAAGCTATTGAGTACGTTTTCGGTGACAAAGATACAAACAAAGATTTGTTAGTAAGCTCAACTAAATCAATGCACGGTCACCTTTTGGGTGCAACTGGTGCGGTTGAATGTATCGCTTGTGTTAAAGCAATTAATGAACACATTGTTCCTCCAACTATCAACCTTGATAATCAAGATGAACATGTTGCTAACTTAGATTACGTACCACATAAAGCAAGAAAAGCAGATATTCATGCAGCATTGTCAAATTCTTTCGGATTTGGCGGTCAAAATGCTTCTCTTGTAATTAAAGAAGTAAAATAATAACGTAAAAGCAAAATAATAAGTGATGTTAAGCTCCTTGAAAAAGGGGCTTTCTTTTTATGTTTACATAAATTTTATTTTTCTATTATAATTATTGCAAAATAGGAGATTATTATGTTTGAAATCGATAAAGATAAATGTATTCACTGTGGAAAGTGTATTCAAGATTGTTCTGCCAAGGCGTTACAATTTGATGATGAAAAATTCCCGGTGATTAATGAGAAGAGGTGTTTTAAATGCCAACACTGTTTGGCAGTTTGTCCTGTAGGAGCGGTGAGTGTCTGTAATAAAAAACCTGAAAATTCAGATGAAATTCTTCCGCAAAATCCTGATATGATTTTAAATTTGATTAAATCAAGACGCAGTTGCAGACATTATAAGCAAGAAAATTTGAATTCTGAAAAGTTAGAAAAATTAAAAAGCATGCTCAGATACGTTCCGACCGGAGTGAATTTTCATAAACTTCACTTCGCATTTATTGATGATATTGAGGTTATGAACGAGTTTCGAGATTATACAAATACAAAAATTCGCAATGCCTTAACGACAAAACCTGTAAAAATTATTGCAGAAAAATTTAGTCGTTATGCTAAATCAATTGTGTCTGGAGAAGATATTTTGTTTCGAGGAGCTCCGCATTTGGTGGTTGTTTCTGCGCCTATTAATGCGCCTTGCAAAAATGTTGATCCATTCATTGCATTGAGTTATTTTGAACTTTATGCAAATAGTATGAATGTTGGAACTTGCTGGTGCGGGCTTATACAGTATTGCTTGCAGGCAATGCCTGAATTGGGAGATTATTTAGGTATTCCGGATGGCTATAAACCTTCGTATGTAATGCTTTTTGGAGAACCTGATATCAAATTTTCAAGAACAGTTCAACCGGAAGCATTTGAAATTGTATCTGTAAAAAAAGGTGAATTCAAAAAATTCGGATTGCTTGATAGGATAAAAGGGTTGAAATTTCTAAAAAATAAGTTATAACAAAAATATAGGGAAGAGCGGTTAAGCTCTCTTACAATTTAACCACTCCGCCGCACCTATAATAAAATTAGTATCAATTTTATTAGAAGCTCTAGTACTGCTAGAGCTTCTTTAATTAACTCTATATTGTTCGGATTATTCGGGTTGTCGCCGGAGTAACGTCCGGCTCCACCTTTCGGGCTGGGCTCGCTAATCGCTCACACGGCGCCCTTCCGAAAATCCGCCCTTTTCTGCCCCTTATTATCACATTACAAGGGTGTGTGGCTTTCGGAGGTTTGGGCGTTCCCTATAAATTTTTTGCGTTATTGTAATATTCTAATATTTTAGCGTAATACTTTTTAGCCTCAAGCTCTGACTGGAAGGCTCTTTTGGGAATAAAAATCCCTAACGCATTTCCAACAAAAATTATTATATTGTTCTTAGTATCATGTATTGCAACAATACTTTTCCAATTATATGTACTATTAGATGCTGAGTTTGTATTTGTAATTCCTTCTTCATTAATAGTTATTTTGCGCTTTAAATTAGAACCTTTCATTACTCTAAAAGTAGCACTTCCTGAATTATTTGGAAGTGTTTTATATAAAAGAATATAAAATAATATTGCAAATATAAAAATTCCTAAAATTAACATAATACCGTTAAAAAATATAGAACTTATAAAAATTCCAAAACATACTGATATTATAAAATAGGCAACTAATATAACAGTTATTCTTGATGCTTTCCGGACCATTGGAATTTTGAACGCATCTTTGCAGTACGCTTGGCAATCTTTTTTAGTAATTTCAAATTCTATAGTTTCCATATTATCTCCTATTTTATTAGTCTTCTATCAATACTCTATCAAGGCATGCTTTTGGTGAATATTGCCATTCGCGGAAAGTTATTCGTTTAACTTTAAATCCAGAACGCTCAATGATAGCTTGCTTTTTCATGTTAGAAATATGCGATTTTGTCTTGTCTTCAACACCATCGATTTCGATAACGAATTTGTCGTCAACGAGCAAATCTGCACTAAGTCCGGCGATATCTGCTCCTGCAACAACTCTGTGGTCAAGTTCTCTAATTTTCTCGGCAACTTCACGTTCAAACGAATTTTTGTAAATATTTTCGTCGATTTCTCCTGAAAGCAAAGCTTGTTTTTTATCTTGATAGTTTTGCATATAAGAAACATAATTTCTGAAATGTCCTTCCGGCAACTCTCTCGGGTTACGAGAAACGAAGTTGATAACTTTGTTTCTGCCACGAGTAATTGCGACGTTAAACAAGTTTGCCTTTTGCATAAACATTAAACTTTGCGTGTAACTGTTGTCTGCAACTGCCCACGAAATCATCATTATGTCTCGTTCATCACCTTGGAAAGTATGCGCTGTACCGATTTCAATCTGGTGTTTCTTAATCATATAATCAGACAAAACCTTGGAAACAGATATTTTCAACTGTTCAACCTGAGCTCTGAACGGCGAAATAATTCCGACAGTAACAGGATTGTCAGGTTTTTTGCGTTCATCCTCAATGATTATCTCGTGTAATCGTTTTACCAATGCCTCAATCTCAGGCAAGTTACGAGTTGCGTCAAAATCAACCTTTCCGTCCATAACTTCAACAAGTTCAAGCACGTTTTCATCGGGTTTATCCTTACGCATTACACGAATTCTATCGTTGTAAAACTCGTGGTTTGAAAAATTGATAATCGGTGGAAGGCTCCTGAAATGTTCGTCCAACATAACCGAATTCATTGAATAGTAGTCTGCCAAATCGAACATTGAATTTGTCCTGAAACGCCACATCAATTGGTATTTATCAGGAATTCCGTATTGGCTCAAAAATGATTGTTCTTTTGCTTTTTCAAGGAATGAAAGGTGTGGAAGTTGTTTGTCGTCACCCACGATTACTGCACGTTTTGCCCTAAATAGGATTGGGAAACAGCTTGCGATATCACATTGAGATGCCTCGTCAATGATTGCAACATCAAACATTCCGGGTTTTAGCGGAAGTGAGTCCGATACGGCATAAGTTGTTACGCACCAGCAAGGGAAAGCTTCCAAAAGCGGTCTAAAATCTTCTTCTTCCAAAATGTTTGTTTGAAGTCGTTTTCTATTTGCCACAAGTGATTTTGCGTGAACCTTTAACCTTCTGCGTTTGTTTTCGTCACGTAAAAGTTCTTTTAAAGCCTCACGACGCTTGTTTTTCAGAATATTTGTCGCAAGAGTTTTTTGCTTGCGTTTCATTGTCCTAATTTGTTCAGACAACATGTGGAGATTACCTGTTTTTTGAATATCAGCCTCAATTTTACGCAAAGTCCACTCCATATTCGCAAATTCAAGTTCCTGCTTGAGTTTGCCAATATTTTCATAAGTTACGTCAAAATCTTTCAAATTCAAGATTTTTTTCAGCTGTCCAAGACTTGTGAAGTTGGCGATTTTAGAGATAAAACCGGCTTTTTCCATATTGTGTTCAAGCACTTTTATAATGCCTGAAATCATATCAATTTCACCTTTTTTGATAGATTTTTTGATAAATTCGCGTTTGCCCAAGATTTTTTCTTGCTCTTCGACTTCCAACAACTTATCATGCCAATTTTTTTCAAGCTTAATAATAGTTTCAGACTTGTTTTCCATGTTTTTGAGCATGTCGAGGTGATCTTTCATATCTTTCGTGTCGACAAGAAGAATATCTTCAACATCTTCATCAAGGTCAGAATTGTTCTGCGAAAGCAAGTTGTTAAGTTCTTCGCTCAACTGTCTTTGGTAGTTCAAACGCCCTGCACGAAGCGCCATGTGGCTTGCTCCAAGGTCGTTTAAGCGTTCTGCAACAACATCAACCGCCTTGTCCATACGTGATGCTACAAGGACTGTTTTGCCATTTGCAACAAGGTGTGCAACAAGGTTTACGATAGTTTGTGACTTTCCTGTTCCCGGAGGTCCCTGAACCGCAACAAACTTGCTGTTATCAATATTTTTTACAACTTGTAATTGACTATCACTCAAAGATAATGGTGTAATCGGATAAAAATCCGTAATCTTGTTCATATCCTTCATCGGAACCGATTTTTCTTTGCTCTGAGAATATTCTTCATTAATTATGCTCAAAGCAGTTTCTCGGTAGATGCCGGAAGGCTTTTCAGCTATTTGAGTCAACTCGTGCAAAACTCCGGCAGTAACAGACGGGCGTTTCGTCAAAATTATTGCACTTTGCGGAGTTACAGCGATTTTTTCAAGCTTAACTTTCTGCTTAGCCTGCTCATTTTCTTCTTCTTCAATAATCTCATCTACGTTGTCGCCGTCGATTTTTTCTTTATAAAAATCTTTCGACTTAGAAACGTTGTCATCTTCCTTGTAGTCATCTATATTTGTAGCAATTTCGATTTCCGGAACAAGAGATTTCAGAGTCGTCAAGAAGATATCCAATTTTTCTTGTGTAATCGGCAAATCCGGCACCACATCAAGAATACCTTCCAACAACAAATCAACTTCGTCCTCGTCATCATTTTTTCGCATAAGTGCCGCAAGTGCACCTGTATTCAGCGACAAAACCTCATCAAGCGGAAAACAGTTGATATTCACACCGTTTCTTTCAAGTTTGCACGGCATATACAAAAGCGGAGTCAAAAACTCGTTCTGGCGTTTGCTTTTCGAACTTTTTCCAACCAAAAAGAGATAACCATAAATAAGATATTTATCTTTTTGTCCCAAATCGCTCTGAATCATAAGTTCTGTAAGTTTTGGGTTACTTCCTTCCAGCGAAATAAATTCCTGACCTGTCGAAAACAATTGTTCTTCGCCTTTCAGAAAAATCCATTTGTTATCCTTATCGCCTTTGAGGTTGCGGAATGTGGAACTTTTCACTTCTTCTCTCACACAATCGTGAAGATATTGGCTTAATTTTTTTATAAAACTGTTATTGAATGCTGAATTTATTGCTCGTGAAGCTTCTTGTAGCATAGCTTATGGCTCTCCTTTTGAGGTTGATTGTATTTAAATTTAGTGAGTGGTGAGTAGTGAATAGTGAGTAGTTCTTATAAGTGCTATACGCTGTATTTTCAGAACAAAAAGACCGAAATGAACTGTTCACTACTCACCACTCACTATTCACTTTTCTTCCATTTTACGCTAAAATAACCAATATGAGCATCATCAAAATAAACGATAATTCAAATAAATTGTTTTATATCGGCGGAGTTGTGCGTGATGAACTTCTCGGACGAGAATCACTTGACGTGGATATTACGTATGTCGGAAACGCTATTGAATATTGCTCCAAATTTGGTGAAGTTGTTCAGGTTAATCCTGATTTTGGAACGGTTAGGGTTGCTATCCCCTTTCACCCGTCACCATGCACCACCAGCCCCACCGTTGAGGCAAGTGGTGAAGTCACTGTTGACTTTGCGTCAACACGTTCTGAAAGTTATCCCCAAAAAGGGCATCTTCCTGTTGTTGAAAAAATCGGTTGTTCATTAAAGGAAGATGTTATGCGTCGTGATTTTACTATTAATGCACTTGCAAAATCTGTTACGACCGGCGAAATTGTTGACTATGTCGGTGGCTTAGAAGATTTGAAAAATAAAAAACTTAGAGTTTTACACGACGAAAGTTTTATTGATGATCCGACTAGAATTATCAGAGGGCTGAAATTTGCTACTCGCTTTGGTTTTGAACTTGAAGAACATACAAAAAAACTTCAAGATGAATATTTGGCGAATATAAATTATGATATGAGCTACAAAAGGGTGAAAAAAGAGTTGATTGAAACGTTTTCACTAAATTCACAATCGGCATTTAAAGCTTTTATCGACCAAAAAATCTACAAACTCGTCACTCCGAACGATGTTGAAATACCAAAAGTCGATGTTGAAAAGTTTATTAATAAATACTTAGCTGACCAGCCGTCTAGCTGCCCAGCTACCATCTGGCTGGTTTACGTCGGAATTCTTGGCGATTTGTCGCGACTTCCTTTGACAAAAATTGAGCAGAAAATTTTAGACGATGTGCCAAAAGAGGTTTTGAAATCTGACTTTGAACTCTACAAAACTTTTCAAAACGCACGAATTGAAACCGTTTTGCTCTATGCAATTACAAAAGACGAAACAGGGGCACGCCACTATCTTGACGATTTGCGCAAGATTAAACTTGATATTACAGGAAAAGATTTGCAAACTCTTGGGATTAAACCATCGCCAAAATATCAAGAAATTTTTGATGAAGTCTTGAAAGTTAAATTGAAAAATCCATCGATGGCAAAAGATGATGAAATAGAGGAGGCACTAAGTTCGTATCGTAAGTGAGTGGTGAATGGTGAGTAGTGAATAGTAAAAAGTAGGTCGGAATAGTTATTCCGACAGCGATACTTATAAATTTAGTTACGGTAGGG
>USOK01000016.1 GCA_900556295.1 uncultured bacterium
TAGACATATAATTTTGAATTCAGCAAATTTGTATTGTAAAAATTTTAACAATATTAAGGAGGGTTATTTATAAATCTTATTCCCTATCTGAACTTGTTTTACATACATTTCTTCACAGGCTCCGAAACCTCTGCTGGTTGCGTCGGTGTCTGTTCTTGATAAACTTGATTTGCCTATTGCTTCTGCTTTTTCTGTATATATGTCTATTAAATAACCGTCGATTTTTACAATATCATTTTTCTTGATTTTTAGTAAAGCACCCATTACGTTAGAATTTGCAGGAATAATATGTGTATGAGATACGTGTGAACTTACAAAACTGATATCCCAAGGCATGTCATCATAAGGCGGTTTACTTTGCCATTGCAAACGACGGCTTTGACCTAATGTTTTGGAAGATTTGAACTTCCAATGCTTGTATAACTTCACTTTATCTCTAGCTAAATCTCCCCAAACAATCCCTAAATCGATTAGAAAAACATCATCAAAGTTACTCCTCATTACATCTCTAAACCAAAAATTTGTGTTTTTTGCAACAACAAGTCCTGATAATGAGTATTGTGCTTGCGGTTGTATAGCAAATCGGTACTTTTCTCCGTATATTTTAAGATATTTTGCATCCTGCAATTCTATTTGAACAGGCTCTTTGTATGTGTTTATTGGCTCCGTTGCAATTTGAGAAACATGCGGGAAACTGAATTTTACACGAAACAATATATCGCCAAGTATTGAATTTACGACAATAATAATGAAAATGAGTAAACTTAGTCTGCAAAACCACTTCCAGATATCTTCAAATTCCATAAATCTTCCTTATACTTTGGTTGTTTGTTGAATTATAGCAATTGGTAAAATAATTCCAAATGTTGAGCCTTGTCCAACAGCTGAACGAACAAATACTTTCCCATTGTGATATTTTTCAATTGTTTGTTTTACAAGATGCAATCCAAGTCCTGTTCCTTTCACTGTGTGAATATTGTTTTCAACTCTATAAAACCTGTCAAAAATTTTCTTTTGAAATTCTGGAGCAATTCCGCAACCTTGATCTGTTACTGTAATTTCTGCATTATCTCCTGATTTTATAAGATTAACTTTTATTACTCCATTATCTGGGGAATATTTTATTGCATTTGACAAAAGGTTCGTTAATGCTCGTTCTATTCCATCGTAATTAAATAAAAATTCGGGGATGCCTTCTTCTTTATTAATCGAAATTGTCAAATTACGTTCTTTGGTTAATGCTTGAACTTGGTTTGTGCAAGTATCAACAACTTCATAGATGCTGTTTAGAGATTTTTCCATTTGCGCATTAGCTTCCATTCTGGAAAAATCAAGGATATCGTTTACCATACCCTGAAGTCTAATGATTTCTTGGTTAATGGTACCAATAAATTCTTTTTGAGTATCATAATCGAATTCGTTGCCATAATTGTAAAGAGTGTCAATATAACTTCTCAAAACTGTTACCGGAGTTCTTAATTCATGGGAAACATTTGATATGAAAGTAGAACGCATAGCATCCATTTCTGCCTCTTTTGTCATATCAATAAGAACTATAATATAACCTACATAATCTTTATTTCGGGTAAACATTGGAGAAATAACTGATTTAATTACTCGTTTGTCAACTTGAATATTAAATTCAAGCGGTTTGTTTTCCATAACTTCAAGTGGAGTGTCTTTAAATTCTTCAATTTTATCTTTAAAGCAGAAATTTCCCTCTGTATCAATGTAATCTTGGATTTTTATATTTAAAGTTTGATTGTCGTCGAGTTCGAGTAATTTGTGTGCGTGATTGTTGATTAAAACAACATTATCATTGTTGTCGCATACAACAACTCCGTTAGCAATGCTCATAAGCACTGCTTCGAGTTTGTTTCTTTCTAATGTCAATTGCTCAATGTTCTGCTCTTCGTACAAATGTAGCCTGTTTGACATTTGGTTAAAAGAGTTAAACAATTCTTTAACTTCTGAGCTGACATCCTCATCTTGAATTGTATACCCAAATTCTCCTGTAGAGATTTTTTGAACGCCATTGTGCAGAATACGCAATTCTCTAGTGATTAAATAAGTATTTATCAAAATTACAAATGCAAATACAAGCCATGCAACTGAGAAAACAAATAATAGTGATGCTCTTGTGGTTGAAGAAATTTGTGCAATGATGTTTCCAGAAAGTCCCGCTGTTACAGAACCAACGTTAACACCATCTGATGTAATCATAGGAGAGCTTACGATAATGTTAGGTGTTTTGTTAGTCGAATTTGGTTCAGCTCCGCTTCTATAAAGTAATTTGCCTTCTGAATTTCTGAATTCAATAAACACTATATCGCTATGCGATTCAACAATTGTGTCGGCGTGACTTTTTAATGTTTCTTTACTTGAATGTGGAGTATCTATAAGTTCAGCACATTCAATAGCTAAGGCTTTAGAAACAATTTGCCCAAAATTTTGATAACCTTCATTAAGTTTTTTTTGTATATTGAAAATCGCAAATATTGCAATTGCGATAATTAAAATAGTGCTAAGTAATAATCCCGAAATAATTAAACGGTTTTGCGTCGTTAAGCTCACTTGTTTTGTCATATTAGAATTATACCATTCAAAGTCTTTACGGGCAAGTAGTTTTAATTAATTTATTTATAATGCCTATTCTACAATGTCCGCAAGATTATATTTTATAACCTTAGAAAGTTCTTCCAAACTCATTTCTACCTGATATCCGATTTTTCCACCACTAAACATGATAGTCTCAAAATCTTTTGCAGAATTGTGTATTGTTGTTGTGAAAAACTTTTTCATACCTATCGGAGAACAACCGCCATGAATATAACCGGTCAATGGTAATAATTCTTTTGATTTTATCATTTCTACAGATTTTTCACCAACGCTTTTGGCTGATTTCTTGAGGTTTAATTCTTGTGCGACAGGAAGCATAAAAACATAATGTTTGCCAGATTTCCCTACTGTTACAAGTGTTTTGAAAACTCTTTCAGGATTTTGGTTTAAAACTTTGGCAACTTCAACTCCGCTTACGGCGTCTGTTCCAACATAGCTATAGAAATTATACTTTATTTTAAGTTTGTCCAGCTCGCGCATTGTGTTTGTTTTATGTTCCATAAATTTCTCCTAAAAAAATCCCTCAACAATAAGCTGAGAGATTTTTTTATTTTATATTTTTTATCCTCTTGCACAAATTGTTCTTGCTACATGAACACCTGAAGCAGAAGCTTGGATTAATCCTCTTGTAACACCTGCGCCATCTCCGATTGCAAACAAGTTTTTAACACCTTCTGTTTCAAGTTTGTCCGTCAATTTAACCCTTGCTGAATAAAATTTAACTTCAATACCGTAAAGTAGCGTATATCTTGAAGCAGTTCCTGGGCAAACTTTATCAAGAGCTTGTAACATTTCTATAATGCTTGTCATTTGTCTATAAGGGATTACAAGGCTCAAATCCCCAGGAGTTGCACAAGTTAGGGTCGGTTTGATAATACTTGATTTAATTCTTTCTGGTGTCGAACGTCTGCCATCTAGCAAGTCGCCGAAACGTTGTACCAAAATCCCACCGCCAAGCATATTTGCAAGTCTAGCAATATGTTGACCGTATTGGATTGGTTCTTTGAACGGTTCTGTGAATTTTTCGCTAACCAAGAGCGCAAAGTTTGTATTGTTAGTTGTTTTTTCTGCATAACTGTGACCGTTTACAGTAGAAATTCCGTTGTAGTTTTCTTGAACAACTTCGCCGTTTGGATTCATACAAAATGTTCTAACTTCGTCGCCGAAAGTTGGTGAGTGGTAAATTAATTTTGATTCGTACAACTTATCAGTCAGTGGTTCAAAAACTGGAGCCGGAAGTTCAACCCTAACCCCAACATCAACTGCGTTGTTTACCATTCCAATTTTGTGTTTTGCAAATTCTTGAGTAAGCCAATCTGCGCCTTCACGTCCAGGGGCAACAATTGTGTATTCTGCGTTGATTGTTTCGCCGTTATCAAGAATGATTCCCTTAACTTGTTCACATTCAACGATTAGTGATTGTGCAGAAACGTTATTTAAAATTGTAATTTTGTCATTTAAGTAGTCTTGCATATTTTTTAATACATTAAGACTTCTTTCTGTACCTAAGTGTCTAACAGGAGAATGAACAAGCTTTAATTCTGCAAGAACAGCTTGGTGTTCAAGTTCTTGAAAAACTTTCATATCTGTTCCAAAAACTTCGTCAGTTGCTCCATAATCAAGATATAACTGATCGGCATAAGCAATTAAATCTTCTACTTGTTTTCTGTCCATATAGTCAACCAAGTGACCGCCAACATCCGGAGTAAGGGTTAATTTACCATCCGAAAAAGCTCCGGCACCGCCCCAACCACACAAAAGACCACATCTTTTGCAAGTTGGACATTTTTCATAGCCTTCACGAAGCAAACATTTTCTTTTTTCAATCCTTTGCCCTTTTTCGATTAGGATAATTTTCCAATCCGGTTTTAGTTTAGTAATTTCTAAAGCTGTAAAAATACCTGCTGGACCTGCCCCTATGATAGCCACATTGTACATTTTCATATCTCCATTAATTTGTAATCAACCAATTGAGTTTAACCCAAACAAAGCATTTTTTAAAGTGTTTGTGAAGTATTTGTTAAGTATCAATCTTGCTGAAGGAAATGTCGTTCAACGTTATTTTAAAACTCTTTTCGCCATATTTTTGATTGCTTGTAAGGTGTAAATTTAAAGAAACTGGTTCACCGATTTTTTGTTTTGTTTCTTGTACAAATCCCTCTTTTATGCGTAGTTTTGTAGAGCGTAAAAAGTTCATAATATTAAACCCATAGCTTTTTTTTGCATTATATAAATCAAAACTGTTTGAAATATTTTTAGCTTTGCAGATTTGTTGAGCTTTCCCTAATGTTTCGCCAAGTTCTTTTAATTTTTTAGCTTGTAGACCTGTAAATAAATAACTTCCGCTTTCATCAATTATGCATCGAAAATAATCTGACGGTTGAACATTTTTCTGATTCCAGGCTTTCGGATACCCTTTAACTCCTTGGAAAAAATCATAATCAGGATCGTGCTGTGCGTATTTTTTGATAATATTATACTTTTTGGTATCTCCATTAACAGGACCAGCTAGAACAGATGTTAATTGGCGTGTCGCAGAACGAGTAAGTTTTGGACTGTAAGACTCCATTCCGTCGATGAATACTCTAATTGGTGCTACGCTTGTGAAAGATGGATTGCTATTATTTACTGCAGAAATCATAATTTGTCCTTTTTTTATCGCTTAAAAAAACTGTAAAAATATTTTTTGCTAGTTAGAATTTTCAAGAATTAGTAAATTTACATTAAAAGGTTTCTTTTTAGTTTGTTTTGCGTGTTTTATGTTAGAAATTAATTCCTTAATATCTTCATTATCTGTGATTTGTTGTGCTTCTTCTGCATAAGAAAGTGCGGAGTCTAGTTTATTAGTGTTAAGTAAAATTACGCTCAAATTGTAACAAATCATGAATTTTTCTTCATCACTTTTAGCTAAAGAATAAGCCTTTTTCATTGCCCTTATAGCCTCTGCATTTCTATTTAATTCTGCATATGCAATTCCCATATCAATGTATCCGCCAGCGAGATCTGGGGCATTTTTTATGTAATTTTGTGCTTCCTTAAGTTTGCGTAGTGATATTTGGTTTGATGTGCCCAAAACAATTGGGGCATAAATCAATCCTTTGGTCTTTAAATTTTTTTTTGGTGTGTTTGTAATTGTTGGTACTAATTTGTATAGCAAACGTATTGTGTTTATATCTTTGGATGACAAATATTGGAAAGAACTTCTGTATGGAGCATAAAAGCTTGTGTTTTCATTTGTTGACATATACATTAAGTCTTCAGTACTGTAACTGTGCCCCATAATTCCAAGTGCATGCCCGATTTCGTGCAAAATTGTGTTGTATAATTCCTTGTCTGAAAAGAAATTCCCATTTGGGTCGTTTGTGTATAAAACAATTTTCATTTGTTTTAAAATATCACCACTGTACGTCGGTGTTGTAAAGCCAACTACATATTTGCAATTGTCATCTAAGCAATTTCCACTTGGTGGCTGTGAAATTTCTATTGAAATATTTGCAGAATTCGAATTCTTTGAAGTTGCAAAGGTAATAAAACCTGTTGCAGATTGCCATTGAGAAAAGGCTCTTAATATTTCTGTTTTGTAATAAGATGGTGTACTAGTTCCACTGTTATCTGTTATAGCGACAGTTAATGGGAATTTGGATGTATCCCAGCGTAAAATGCCTTTATCAAGAGGAACTTGTTCGATATAATTATCTCCAATATTGGTTAAAATAGTTCTTTGCCATTCTGAAACTTTATTTTGTGCAACTTGTTGTGCGCTATCTTGCATATTGCCTGTTGCAATTTCAAACATTTCTTTTTGGATAGTTAAGCTTGGAGATAAATTCTCTAAAGACTTTACTAAATAGTATCTATAATCTTTGTTATGTGGATTAAAAAATACAGCATTTTTAAAGTTTTTTCGTGCTTGAACATAATCTTCTTGTTTAAAAGCGTTTTGTCCTTGCCAATAGTAAAAAGACGGCATTAATTTAAAAACAATTCCGAATACTATTGCAAACGTACATATAAATATTGTTGTTTTTCTGTCATTATTGTTTGCTTGGCTCATCTTTTATGCCTTTGTCAATTTCCAAAATTTTTGCAAGTGATCTTGTATCACCTTTGAGTTTAAAATATTCAGCAAACTTCGGTGTTGTTTTTAGGTTAAAACTTCTTCCATTTTTATCTCTTGTCTTTGATACAAGCCCTTTTTCAACAAGTTCTTGAACATGCTCATAGGCAGTTGAGCCTCTAAGTTCTTTCAAATCTGTTTGACGAATAGGCTCTTTTAATGCAATTACGGATAACGTACGCAAAACAGCAGGCTTTAAATCAACCGGACAAAGCAATTCTACCAAGTCCATATAATCTTCTTTTACCTGTAAAATATATCCGTTTTCATCGTCAATTTCCAATGCGCCATCTCTGGTTGAGTAGTCCATAATTAACTCTAAAATGGCTTCTTCAATCGTTTCTTTTTCTTCGCCTAAAATGACGGCGATTTCATCAAGCGAAACTGCTCTTGCTGTTATAAACAAAACAGCTTCAATTCTGGATTTCAACTGTTCTATTTTCATCTTTTTCTCCACCTTTTACTACATACAAGTCTGAATAAAATTCGTCTTGCTGCAACTCATAATCTGTTTCCGCCGTAAGGAACAAAAGTGCAATATAGGCACTGATTCTGTCCATTCCTAAAAGCGTTAATTCATTTAACTCAATTTTGTCGTTTTTTTCAAAAATTTGTGATAAATTTTCTTTCAATGACTGAACACAACTTTCAATATACTCTTCGTGTGCAAGATTTACGATATCATTAGGAGTTAGTCTTGAATACGATTGAACCCTGCGTTTAGCACGTTCATGTGCACTTTTCAATGACTGTTTGTGCTCCAACTTTTCATAAAATTGTAATTGTCGAATCAAATCTTTCAAAGTTACAACACGATTGTGGTTAAGTCTAACGCTTGTACGTCTTTGTAATACTTCGTCAATTGAGATAACGTTGTTAGTTGGAACATAATCGTCCTCGCCATAATCAACAATAAATCCGTCGTCGTCATATTCCAAATTATCTTCCGGCTCAGAATCAAACTGGTTAATATCAATTCCTTCAAGCACATTTGATTTTAATTTTAAAAGCACTGCCGCAAAAAGGAAAGTTCTACCGGTAACTCGAAGGTTTTGCGATTTTAAATTAATCATGTGTGCGAGGTATTTATCTGTAACATCAACAATATCAATGTTCCAGGGGTCAATTTTACCGGCTTTTGCCATGTCGACTAAAATCCCGATTCCCTCGCTTTTAGTTTTACCGTCTTTGGTTAAGCCCAAGTCAGGCAAATCCATATTATAATTTAATGCTGTTTCTGTACTCATATCCTTATTCTTCGTCTCTTAGTTTAATTCCGGTAACTTTCGTGATACCTTTTTCTTTTTGAGTTACACCTAATGTTCTGTTAGCTGATTCAATCATAGGTCTTCTGTGGCTAACTACAATAAATTGAGTTTCTTTTGACTGGTTTTGAACCATTTGGGCAATTCTTTCAACATTCATTGTGTCCAAACTTGCGTCAACTTCGTCAAAAGCATAGAAAGGTGATGGCATATAGCGTTGAATTGCGAACACAAATGCCAAAGCAGTCAATGATTTTTCGCCACCTGACATACTTTCAAGCCTTTGAAGTTTTTTATCTCTCGGTTGAGCCTCAATTGTCATACCTCCAGCCAACGGATCGTCAGGACATTCTAGTTTCAATTCGCCTTCGCCTTCTGACAATTGGTGGAATACTTCCTTAAAGTTTTCGTTTATGTGGTTGTATGTTTTCATAAACGTTTCTTTTTTCAACTGCTCGTACCCCTGCATTCTTTCTAAGATTTCTTTGCGTTCCTTAGAAAGTGTTTCAATCTGTTCTTTCAATTCGCTTTGACGAGCTAAAACTTCATCATAAGCTGCAAGTGCACGCATGTTAACGTCGCCCAACTCCGCCATTCTCTTTTCTAAACGCTGGATTTTTGATGTAATTTCTTCAATTGAAATTTCAATTGGTTCAAGTTTAGCAAGATCTTCACCTGCATCTTCCAAGTCTTTTTTTGCATTATCCAATTGCGGTTCAAGTTCGCGTCTGCGAGCTTTGAATGATTCTATTTGCTCAGCAATACGTTCAATATCAGCAGCTTTAATGTGTTTTTGCTTTTCAAGTTCGATTAATTCTGCATTAATTTCATCACGTTCTTTAAGTAATTTGCCAAGTTTTTCTTCAATCTGAACAATTTGTTCATGGAGTTCTTCCATTTTCTTATTAAGCTCTACAATGTCGTTTTGGTAACGCTTTTTATCTTCTTCCAGTTTAACATTGTTGTGCTCAATATTTGTAATTTCTTCTGTTTTAGTTTCAATCAAATTTTCGTGGAATGAAATTTGGCGATTAAGTTCGTTTTTATCGTTTTCTGCTGTCATTAATTTGGTTTGAAGTCTTTTTATTTCGTTTTCAACGCCTTCTGTTTTTTCTTTTAAATCCTTCAAATCTTTGTCATTGATAAGCTTTTCGACCTCATCAATAGCCTCTTGGCAAGTTGCCATATCGTCATAGATTTTAACATTCTTTTCTTCAAGTTTGTCTAACTTGTTGTTTAAGTCTACGATTTTAGGTTCAGCAGAAGCTATAAAATCAGCTTTTTCTTTTAAAATGTTTTCGCTGTTGGCGTAATTTTGGTTCATATTGTCAAGTTCAACTTTTGATTTAGAAAACTCGCTCATAGAATCAGAATACTTACCACGAACATCTTCCAACTTCGCTTCTAATGACGTTTTTTTATTTTCAAGAGATGCAAGTTTTTGTTCCATCTCTTTCAAACGATCTTTGAATTTGTTCAACTCTTCATCATCATTTTGGCTAAAACTCAAACCTGTGCGTAATCTTGTACCACCAGTCATAGATCCTGATTTTTCAAGAAGTTCGCCTTGAAGGGTAACCATTCTGTATTTCCCGATAAGTTTTTTTGCAGACTCTAAGTCTTCAACAACAATGGTGTCACCAACTGCATAATAAAACGCATCAATATATTCATCGTCAAAGTCAACAAGGTTTATTGCAAAATCAATTACGCCTTTATCTCGTGGTAATTGTAATCTTGTCGGCGCTTTTTTAATTTTATTCAATGGAATAAATGTTGCACGTCCGGCATTTGAAGATTTCAAAAGTTCAATTGCAACACCTGCCACATGCTCATCATCAACGACGATGTGCGCCATACGTCCGCCAAAAGCTACTTCCATTGCCACAGAAAACTCTTTGTCAACCGTTCCGAGTTTAACAAGCGGTGCATGAACCCCTCGTAACTTAGCGTTCATAATGGTATCAACAGCCCGTCCGAAGTTTGACTCTTCTGCCATCTGTTTTTTGGTTTCGATAACGACTATTTTTCTTGATGCCATTTGGATATTGTAGTTCAAGTCATTAATTTCGTTCTTGGTTGTATCAAGATCATGCATTGCATTTTGCTGGATAATTTTAAAATCCGCCATCTCTTTTTGCAATTGCTCTACAAGAGTTTTCTTCAAATCTTGGTTAGCCGCAAAATTTTCCTTCATCTCGGTTAGTTCTGCAAGTCTTGTTTTAGCGTCTTCCAAATCTCTTTGAAGAGTCTTTAATTCACTTTCAAGTGGAAGTTTTGCCTGAATGAGTTTAGTTTCCTCGTCTTTCAAATCTTCCAACTGTTTGCGTAAATTGTTACGTTTTTCTATATGCTGATCAGCTGTGGCATTTAGCCCTGTCATGTCTTCCAAAATCTTTTTCAGCTCAGCTTCACGAGTCTTTGTATTTTCTTTAATAACGGCAATTTCATCGTCTTTAAGTTTAATTTTTAATTTAAAATCTTCTATTTTCTTTTTGAAGTTTTCAATACCGTTTTTCGCATTTTCGATAGAACGCAATCCGTCGTGAATTTGCTTGTCAGCGTAGTTTGTTGCGTTATTTTTACGGTCAATTTCTCCTTTTAAAGCTTCTTCCTGTTTCTTTAATTCAATTTGTTGAGCTTCACCTTTTTCTTTAACAAGGTTTGAAATCTCTTGGTATTTCTGCTTTATAAGGTTTAAACGTTCATCTAAATCCTTGTTTTTTACCTCTTCTTCTTTTTTCTTTTTGGTAAATTCAAGGATATTTTCGTGAGCTTTTTCAAGACTTCTTTTTATATCAAAAAACTTAACTTTGCTAACTTGGCTTTCAAGTCCCTGTTTTTCTTCACGCAATTTTTGATATTTTAAAGCAACTTCACGCTCTTCTTTTAGTTGTTCAAGCCTGTTGTCAACTTCATTTAAAATAACAGTAGAGCGTTCTACTCTTTGTTCAACTGTTTCAAGTTCATTAGTCGCCTGGTCTATTCTTCTGTCAAAGTCAGCGATACCCGCGATTTCGTCAATGATTTTACGTCTGTTTTTAGGGGTACAATTCGTAATCCCCATAACATCCCCTTGCATCATTACGTTGTAACTGTTTGGAGTTACATTGTATTTTTCAAGTACGGCATGGACATTTGTCAAAGTTGTAACACTGTCATTGATATAGTAGGTACTTGCGTAACCTTGAGAAGTCTTTCTGATTTTACGTCCGATAGTTAAATCTTCCCCATTTTCGGTGTCACCGAACGTTACTTTAACAAATGCATCATTCCTTTTTGTGTAGGTAGAAATAAAATGAGATAAATTTTCTGCACGCAATTCACTTGCGTTTGCAAGCCCGAGAGCAAACAAAACACTGTCTATAATATTACTTTTGCCCGAACCATTCGGGCCGGAAACTGTTGTGAATCCTTTCAACAAAGGAATTTCCGATTTATTGGCAAATGATTTAAAATTATCTATCTCTAACTGTTTTATGTACATAAATTTCCTACCAAGTCTTATTATCTATTGAACAACAACTTTTTAGGCATGTCAAAAGGTTAAAGAAATTGTTACGTTTTGAATTTTTTATAAACAATTTGCCAAGTTTTAAAATTAATGATAAAATTCGTTTATGCTAGATTTTAAAGAACAAAACGACAAAGAAAGAGCTTTTTTTGAACAAGATTTTTCCCCAATTAAGGAGATTTTGCGTAGGGTTAGAAATTCCTTGGTAACAGGAGAAAATTTAAGTGTAACAGATTTAAATCTGTCTAATATTATAAATTTTAACAGAGCTGAAACACTTGTGTACATCACTCTTTTCCAGTCAGGACAAAAATTTATTCGATATGGAAGTAAACGTCAAGACTTGGAAACTACGCTTAATAGAAATGTAGAAATGCTTCGTAAGAACAAGCGTTTTGGCGATTTTACTGTAAATGATGAAGACAAATGCCGTATTATGTTGGAGTATGTTATCGATAGGCATTCTGTTTCTCCGGCTAAATTAAATTCTGTTCGTTTTGATAATTCTCGTTTCGAAATTGGAATAAATGGTTTAGAGCTACGAAAAGATGGTGTTTCTTACTATTATATGCCGACAGATGCTGTTTCATTAAGTCACATGGGGTTGCGTTCTGTTTTAGAAACTTTAGTTAGAAAAACCCCAATTGCAAAGCTTTCAAACAGTAGATCAAAAAGATTAGAAATTCTTTCGCAGTCGAAAGATTATGAATATTATCTTTTTAGAAGCAGAGCATTTATTACGTATAAAAAAGAGTGTATTCCTTTATATCGTGGAAATGTTCGTTATACAGAATTCAGCTATGATGTTTTATATCAACAGGTAATAAAATCTGCAGATTGGTTACTTGCTAATATGTATGAAGATGGTAGGTTTTTGTATTATTACGATTGTTGTGATGATACTTATAAGGACCATGAACATCCGAATAGACCTGAAAGTAATCTTTACTATAATGATTTACGTCATTGTGGAGGGATTATTGCACTTATAAGAGCTTATGAACTTACATCTGATGAAAAGTATATTAAAGCTGCCAAAAAAGCAGTCGATTGGAGTATTTCAATTTCTCGTGAGCATGATACACAATGGGGAAAAGGTTATTATGCGTTTTATAACCGTAAAGCTAAGCTTGGCGGAACCGGTGTTTTACTTGTTGCAATGATGCAATATCGTTCGTTTACTGGTGATAAGTCTTATGATGAATATATAAAAGGCTATACTCGTCACGTTATGAGTCGTGTTTATAAAAATGGAGAAATTCTTGGGTATTACATTCATCCACAGTTCCAAAGCGGACAACCATTGATAAATATGACTGATGAAGAGAGAAAAGCAACATTTTCATTTTATTACCCTGGAGAGGCGTTACTTGGGCTTGCGTTGTTTGCAAATAACTTTTTAGATGATGAACCGCTAGCTAAAGAAGTTCGTAAAGTTGCTAAAAAAGCTCTTGATTGGATTATAGAAGAAAGACCGCATGTTTATGCTGACTTATTTACAGCTTTGCCATCTGATGCTTGGTTAATGCAGGCTATTGAAGAGTGGGCTAAAGATAAAGATTTTCAAAAACAAAATTATATTAATTTCGTTTTTACTGACGCTGCTACAATGGTTGAAAAAACTTATAAACGTGATGACTCCCCATATATCGATTATGAAGGCGGGTACTATTATGAATACGGAGATCATTATTTCCCTGATGGAGCACGCTCTGAGGGGCTTATTGCATCGTATTACCTAGCGAAATTTCTGAAAATGGACAATTTGGCTGAAAAGTTATTAAATGCTTGTAAACGTGTTGCGATGTGTCAGTTCCATTTGTTTAATGATGAAATAAATAATTATTCGCACAAAAATCCCGAACGCTCATTAAATTCAATAAGATTTAAGGCAACAAGGCAGTGGGTAAGAGTTGATTCAATTCAGCACGTATCCTGTTTCTTTGTAAGGTTGTATAAGGCTGAAAATTAATTTGATTTATATAATTATGTAAATAGTGGCATCATTGTTTAAATATGATGCCACTATAAGTTTGTGCAATTACTTTTTATTTTTTTGTTCTTGTTGCCATTTGTAGTTGTCTTCTTCTTGCCCAACATCAAATGCAATTTTTTCAGGATGCTTGAATAAATCCAATTTTTCGGCAAGTTCTTTCGGAATATTTACATCCAATTCGCCGACTAAGAACCATCCCCTAGCTTCTGCTTTTTTGTTCGCTTTGCGGAAGATTTCTTTGTCAGCATCTTCTGTTATACCTAAGCGCTCCATAGTAGCATCAAATTTCTCACCATTTTTCGCAGAGGTTTTTATGTCATTCTTATCAGTTACTTTAATGAAAGTAGATAGGTTGTCATCCCAAATTTCTGTTTCATTATAAGTTATTGTTAATCTGTTGCCTTTGTCATCATAAGTGTATTCATAGCTTTCAGTAACCTTGCCTTTGTCATCTT